>JAZFPV010000234.1:0-8209 GCA_036444795.1 Thermoplasmata archaeon | reverse complement strand
AAGGCGAGTCCCATGCCGAGGAAGAAAAGGAGCACGATGTCGAAGACGGGATCCGCCCGCGCGAGAGGGACGAACCCGATGTTGACGCCGATTGTGTAGAGGAAGTCGAAGACAAACGGGAGGATAAAGAAGTGGGAGATGAGGACGCCAGTCAGAAAGAGGAGGGTCGCCGGGACCGTGATCTTCAGGATTACCTTTTTCTCCCGCTCATGGAGGCCAGGGGCGAAAAACTTAGCCAGCTGGTAGACAATCATCGGCATCGAGACGACAACCGCCAGAAACATGGCCACCTTGAATTGGACCACGATTGCCTCGGCCGGGGTGATCTGGACTGGCGTCACAAAGTCGGGGAGGTAGAACGCCAGGGTGGCGCCGATGACCTGGATGGAGATGGAATTGAAGAAGTCCGGCCAGAGGTAGGGGATGGGGATTCCGCCGAGTTCGAAGGTACGAATGGAGAACGTAAGGAAGAGGGCAAAAAAGACGATGAAGACGACGAAGATCCACAGCGCCCGCCGCTTGAGCTCCTCGAGGTGTTCGAAGAAGCTCATTCGAGGCGATTCCATCCTGGTATGGACACGGCGCGGCGTTATATGAGGGTTGGCGGGGGTCCCGCCAGAATCAGGTTTCATTATATGGAGTGATAATAATAAATGGATAAATATAAATATGGAGGACCGCCGTTAGGCAACTCCGCGCTGACTTCGAGGGACGGCGCGCAGGTGGACGTGGATGTGGCAGGAGGAACAGGCGTGCAGCGAGAGGTGAGAATTGTGGACCTCTCGGATGTGAAGAGAACGAGACAGCCCATTTGGCTGGTGCGGAGGGCCGCGGAGATTGTGGTTCACAACGCAAGGCAGCTCACCACCGAAGAGCTGCGATCCCTGTCCGCTATTTTGATGAATGAGGCGGGCTCCAGGTCCGTTTTGGGGGAGGAACGCTAACCACCCTGGGGCCGCCTCCGACCTGCCTCCAGGGAAGATTCCCCCCTTCGTCATCGGACCCAAGGATCGGACATCCCGAGGCTATTTTCGGTCGAGCCAGACCCACAAGATGCGCTCGACAAAGGTTTAATAAACCTGCGCCATAGCCACGCGAAATGGTCCTCGAGGCCTACTATCCGGTGGCGATTTTTGTCCTCATCGCCATCTCCTTTCCCTTCCTGACGTACATGGCGACGCGCCTCCTTCGAACGGACAACCCCAACCCCCTCAAGGAGACGACCTACGAGTGCGGGGAGGTGCCCGAGGGGGAGGCCAACATCCAGTTCAACTTCCAGTACTATCTTTTCGCCATCATGTTCATCGTCTTCGACGTCGCGGCCATCTTCATCATTCTGTTTGCCCTGATCTACAGGGATTTCCTCGTGTTGGATCCCCTGGCCACGACGATGATGGCCTTTTTCATCCTCATCATGACGGCGGCGACCCTCTACTCTCTGAAGAAGGAGGAGGTGTACACCGTTTGAGCGGTGGAACGGAAGAGGCCCCTCCGCGGACCCCAGGGGTCTAAAAGCAGAGGCGGGCGACGGACGTGTCCTTCGAAGAACAGTTGGCCCAACGACTGCCGGAGCGATTCCCAGATGCGGTCGAAGGGACTGAGGTCGTGCAGCCGCGCCGCGTCAGAGCGGACGCAAAGCGGGAGGACCTCCGGGACATTTGCACGTACCTTCGGGACGAGGAGGGGTTTGAGCACCTCTCCTGTATCTCGGCCGTGGACTGGGTCACCCATCTGTCAAACGTCTACCACTTGGTCTCATACCAGAACAACACGATGCTCCAGCTCAACGTCCGGATTCCCAGCGAGGACCCGACAGTGGACACCGTCTCCGACATCTGGAAGGGGGCCCTCTATCACGAGCGCGAGGCCTTCGATTTGATGGGGATCCAATTCCGTGACCACCCAGACTTGCGCCGGATCCTGCTTCCGGAGGACTTCGGCTTCCACCCCCTTCGGAAGGACTACCAGGGGGAGTAGTCGTGGCGGAGCAAGTCTGGATCAACATGGGGCCCCAGCACCCCATGACCCACGGTCTTTGGAACCTCCGCATCAAGGTGGACGGTGACACCATCGTGGACGCCGACCCTGTGATGGGTTACCTCCATCGGGGCGTAGAGAAGCTGTGTGAGGTTCGGGACTACCTGAAGCCCATCGTCCTGATGGACCGCCTCTGCTACGTCTCTTCGCTGACCTGGGCCCACGTCTATTGCAAGGCGGTGGAGAACCTGATGGACATCGAGCCGCCGATACGAGGGAAGTACCTCAACGTCATCGCCTGCGAGCTGCAACGGATGGCCTCCCACGGGATGTGGCTTGCCGCCTTCCTGGCCGATCTAGGTCTGCTCACGGGCTTCCTCTACAGCCTCCGGGAACGAGAGCTTGTTCTGGATCTTCTTCAGCTCATGACGGGGCAACGGATGAACCAGAACTACCCCCGTCCCGGCGGCGTCCACAACGACATCCCGCCGGGGTTTGAGGACGAGTGCCGCCGGGTGTTCCGGTACCTCCGCCGGCAGTACAAGGACTACGAGAAATTACTGGACGACAGTCCTACGTTCCTCATGCGCACCCAGGGAGTAGGGGTGCTCAAGAAGGAGGACGCGATCAACTACGGGGTCACAGGGCCGAACCTTCGAGGATCGGGGGCCCGGATCGACCTGAGGGAACTCGATCCGTACGATGTCTATGACGAAATGGACTTCGAGCCCGTCGTCTACGAGGAGGGGGACACGTACGCCCGGTACAGGGTCCGGCTCGGTGAATTCTTCGAGAGCATGCGGATCGTCGAGCAGGCCCTGGATCGAATCCCCGAGGGCCCGTATCGGATCAAGACCCCCAAGCGGGCGGAAGGGGAAGGATACGCCCGCACGGAGGATCCCCGGGGGGAGGCCCTCATCTACGTCATCGGCGACGGGAGCGATCGGCCGTACCGGGTGAAGATCCGCTCCCCCATCTTCGTCACTTTGTCCGCGCTCCCCATGATGCTCATCGGTCACCGCATCGCCGATGTCGTAAGCATCACGGGGGGCATCGACGTCTGCGTGGGGGAGATCGACAAATAGGGATATTTTCCCCATCTCAAATATCGATACGGGATAGGGCCAGGACCCTCCGAGACGATCAGGCGCAGGTGGCTATCATGACGGCCGCCCTTCGGGCCGAAGTCGCTCTGAGGCCTCTTCGTCTTGAAGTCGAGCCTCCACGGCCTCCAGACTTGCTTTGATGCTCTCAATCACGATGGACAGGTAAAGGGTCAGAAGAAAACCGCCCGCGACCGGGAGGGCGCCGACAATGACAATCGCCCCCAGCATGGTCCCGACGGAACTGTACCTTCGAGCGTTCTGATACGCCTTCAAACGGTACTTCTTGGCGTAGCTGTAGTCCTTCGGGTCCAGTAGGCATTCCTTCTGGGTTGCCGGGCGAGACTGTCGCAGGCTGAGTCATGTATGTATCGGGGAATGGGGAGTCTGGCTTTCCAGGCCATCAAGAGAGAATCTTTAAGACCGACTAGCCAAGTCCGGTCCCGGATGAGGTCGGGGGCCAGACAGTTTTCCTCATCGGTTCATCAAGCCTGGCTCTCCTTCCGCGTGGGGGAAATTGACAGATGAGCGGGCACATCGTCGAGCTCTTTGGCGGGAGCAACGTCATCGCGGTCTTCCTCATCTCGATTATCAACTTCATCCTCCGCGGGATTGGCTCGCTTCCCCTCCTCGGGTTCCTCAACCCCCTGGCTGACTGGATAGGGTCGGAGCCCATTGTGACGTTTATGTCGTGGCTCATCGCCATCACGATCATGATCGCCTGGGCGACGATGCTCCACCTGCTGACCTTCATCTGGCTCGAGCGAAAGATCGTGGCCCGCCTGCAGGACCGCCGGGGGCCCATGATCACCCTGAGGAAGGACCGCTTCATCGGGGGAACGGGGTACCTCCAGCAGATCGCCGACGCGCTGAAGCTCATTCAGAAGGAGAACATCACGCCCAAGGCGGCGGACCCGTGGATGTTCCACATCGCCCCCGCCTTCCTCATCAGCAGTACCATCGTCGTCCTTGTGGTGCTTCCATTCAGCGAGGGATTCGTGATTGCCGACGTCCCGGCAGGCATCCTCCTCATTATTGCGGCTTTCTCCCTGGCCCCGTTGGCGATCCTGCTCGCCGGGTGGGCGCAGAACAACAAGTACGCGATGATCGGCGGGATGCGCGCGGCCGCGATGATGATGTCCTACGAGATCCCCATGATACTCGCCATCATCGCCGTCGTCGTCTTGGCGGGCTCTCTGAACCCGATCGAGATCGTGAATGCGCAGTCCGTACCGTCCATAATCGGCCCGCTTGCGGCCATCGGGTTCGCGAACTGGTACATCATTCCCCAATTCCTGGGGTTCCTCATCTTCTTCTTGGCCATGCTGGCGGAGCAGGAACGGATCCCCTTTGACTTCCCCGAGGCCGAGGAGGAAGTCGTCCACGGCTGGCTGGTGGAATACGGAGGCATGCGCTTCGGGATGGTGTACGGATTCAAGTGGCTCCGCACCTTCGTGGCCTCCGCTTTAGTGGCCCTCCTCTTCTTGGGCGGATGGCACGGTCCCGTTCTGCCCCAGGAGATCTGGTTTGTTTTCAAGATCTACTTCGTCTTCTTCATCTTCATGTGGATCAGCTGGTCCGTTCCACGGATCCGCATCGATCAGGTTCTCAGTATCGGCTGGCGGAAGCTCATCCCCTTGGCCCTCTTCAACATCTTCCTGGCGCTTCTGGTGGTGTTTGCGGACACCCAGGGGTGGATCTAGTGCCGCGGTAGGGGGAAAGGAATGGTCGACACCCTCCAGTTCATCTTCCTCGTCATCTCCGCCGTGGAGATCATCACGGCCATTCTGGTCGTCACGGCGAAGAAGCTCATGTGGGCCGCCTTCTGGCTCGCACTCAGCCTGGTGACCATCTCCGGGATCTACATTCTCTTCCAATCGGAGTTCGTCGCAATCATCCAGATTCTTGTGTACGCGGGCGCGGTCCCGGTCATCTTTCTCTTCGGCATCATGCTGACCCGGACCCGGGCCATGGAGGACGTCCCATGAGGGGAGAGCGCCTCCTCGTGCTCATCGGTCTTGCCCTCCTGACGCTCCTCATGATCGGGTCCTTCGTGGGGATCCCATGGAACACGACCACGGTGGTGGTCACCAACATCGCGGTGGCCCAGGAGGTCTTCGGTCGACTCGTTTTCAACATCATCGTCATGGCCCTCGTCCTCGCCGTTTCCATGATCGGGGGCGTCTTCCTCGCGCGGCGGGAGGAGGAGGCGTCATGATCCCACTCGAATGGGAGCTCTCGCTCTCCGCCATCCTGTTCGCCATCGGGCTCTACGGGATTCTGGTCCGGCGCAACGCCATCATCGTCCTCATGTCGGTCGAGATCATCCTCAACGCCGCCATTCTGAATTTTGTCGCCTTCTCGGCCTACACGGGCGACGTCTCCGGCCAGGTCTTTGCCCTCCTCGCCATTGCCCTGGCGGCGGGGGAGGCGGCCGTCGGCCTGGCCGTCTTCCTTGTGCTCTACGGCGTCCACCACACCGTCAACCTGGACAAGATCCGGATTCTGAGGTGGTGACCTGGCCTTCTTCGTTGATTGGTCCTGGGTGATCGTCGCCGCGCCCCTGGTCGCCTTCGTCATCGTCCTCCTCACCGGGCGATGGCAGTGGCAAGGAGGCGCGGCCTGGACCATCGGCGCGGTGGGACTTTCCTTCGTCTTCTCGTTCGGCCTTCTGATTCATGCCCTGCTGAACGGGGCGGTCGGCGGGAACTTCCCGGCCCAGGAGGTCATCTGGTACCGTTGGCTGGGAACCCCCTCCTCCGGGTTTGTGATCGAGTTTGGCATCCTCATCGACAACCTCAGCGTGGTCATACTGGCCATCGTCTCCCTGCTCTCCCTGCTCATCGCGATTTATTCCGTCGCGTACATGGGCCACGAGAAGGACAAGGCCCGGTACTACTCGCAGATCGCCCTGTTCGTCTCGGGGATGCTGGGCGCGGTCGCGGCGAACAATTTCCTCCAACTGCTCATCTTTTGGGAAATCATGGGCCTCTGCTCGTACCTCCTCATCGGGTATTGGTACCACAAGGCGAAGGCGGCCGCGGCCGCCAAGAAGGCGTTCCTGGTAACCCGGGTGGGAGACGTCCTCTTCCTCGTCGGCGTCCTCGCGGTGTTTGTCCTCTTCGGGACGTTCAACATCCTCGAGGTAAGCGCCCTTGCACCCGGCCTCCCGCTGCGCCTGACCCTCATTATCCCGCTCTTGTTCTTCGCGGGGGCCATCGGGAAGAGTGCCCAGTTCCCCCTCCACGCCTGGCTGCCGGATGCCATGGAAGGGCCCACCACGGTGAGCGCGCTCATCCACGCGGCCACGATGGTCAACGCCGGGGTCTACCTCACAGCTCGGACCTTTCCCATGGTGGCCACCAACCTCGATGCCGCCCTCTTCATCGCGTTCATCGGCGGCTTTACGGCGTTCTTTGCGGCGACCATGGCCTTGGTCAACTACGACATCAAACGCGTGTTGGCGTATTCCACCATCTCCCAGTTGGGCTACATGTTCCTCGGCCTGGGCGCAGCGGCTTACGCCCTCAACTTAGGCTTGGCAGGGGCCCAGGAGGGGTACGCCGCCGCCATCTTCCACCTCGCCAATCACTCCTTCTTCAAGGCCCTCCTCTTCCTCGGGGCCGGGAGCGTTATCCACGCGGTGGCCACCAACGACATGCGCAAGATGGGTGGCCTCCACAAACGGATGCGCATCACCTCCCTCATGATGCTCGTGGCGGCCCTGTCCATCGCCGGGGTCCCGCCCTTAAGCGGATTCTGGAGCAAAGACGAAATCCTCGGTGCGACCTTCCTGGCTTCCGCGGGGAACCAGATGCTCCTCGGGATGTGGCTCCTCGGGATCCTGACCGTCTTCATGACGGCCTTCTACATGTTCCGGCTGTGGTTCATGACCTTCCTCGGGAAGCCACGCTGGGAAGGGGAGCCCAAGGAGTCGCCCCGGGTCATGACGACCCCCCTCATCATCCTGGGGGGCTTCGCCGTCGCGTCCGGCCTCGTGATCTTCCCCTTGGGGGGCTTCGGGAATCTCATCTTCCCCCTGGTCGCCGGGGTCCACGCCGAGTTCACCGCGCCGTTGGACATCCTGATCAAGACCTTCGCGGGGCCCAACAGCTTCCTCACCTACATCTCCCTCCTCGCCGTCGCCGCGGGCCTCGGATGGGCGACCCTCATCTATCGCATGGGGGTGATCTCACCCGACGCCCTGACGGCGGGTCCCGGTCGTAAGGCTATTCACACCCTCTTGCAGCGGCGGTACTACATTGACGACGCCTACGACTCCATCGGGCAGCGCGTCGTCTACGGCATCGCCCGGCTCACCGATTGGTTCGACCGGAAGATCATCGATGGGGCGGTGAACGGGGTGGCGCGCCTGACGCTCTGGGCGGCCCGCGGGACCGACCTTGTGGATCGTCGCGCGGTGGATGGCGTCGTGAATAGCATCAGCTTCCGGACCCTACGGGGCGGTTGGACCCTCCGTCGGGGACAGACGGGGGAGGTCCAAAATTACGTCGCAGTCATCGTGATCGGCGCCGCGGTGGTCCTCTTCCTCATCCAGATCGTATTCCCGATCCTGGGGGTGCCCTAAATGGTTGCTCTCCCCCTCATCACCCTCATTCTCGCGCTCCCGGCCGTCGGGGCGGCGCTGACGCTTATCGGACCTTGGAGTCAGAAACAGGCGCGGACCGTGGCGGCGATCTTCTCGGGCCTCACCCTCGCCTTCGCCTTCGTCCTCCTCCTGAACTTCGTCGCGCCGGGCGTCGACTTGGGACTGCCGTCGGATCCCTCTGGGGCGTACGGGGCCTTCGAGGAATACACCTGGTTCCAGATCTTCGGGTTCGAGGTCCAGTATCGGGTCGGCGTCGACGGCCTCTCGATTCCCCTCGTCTTCCTGGCGGCCCTGCTCCTCTTGGTCGCCGTCATCTACCCCATGGAGACCGACTTCAAGCCCAAAGCATACTACGCACTGCTTCTGATGATCAGCCTCGCCCTCATGGGCGTCTTCGTCTCCTTGGACTTCCTCCAGTTCTTCGTCTTTTGGGAACTCGTCCTGATTCCGATGTACTTTCTCATCGGGATTTGGGGTGGGCCGAACAGGCACCACGCCGCCATCAAATTCCTCATTTACA
>JAZFPV010000233.1:0-2211 GCA_036444795.1 Thermoplasmata archaeon | reverse complement strand
TTGCAGGCCGGACACGGAATCTCAGCCTCCCCCTCTCCTCCTTCCTTCAGCGTGTAGCCGCAGGCATAACAGATGGCGGCGTCGGAGGAAATGAGGGTCTGACATCCTGGGCACATGATCTCCCCATCGGCTTGGGGGCCTTCGCCCTCGGTCTCCGGGGGGGTCTCCGCCGGCGCGGTCTCGGACTCCGCCGGGGCTGCCTCCGCCTCGGGGGGCGTTTCGGCCTGTGCCGCGGCTTCCGCCTCGGCCGGCGCGTCCGGCGCGGCCTCGGGGGCCATCTCGGGGGCTGCTTCGTCGACGGGGGCGGCCTCGGCCCCAGGTGCGGGCGTCTCCGCCGGGGGCACCATTCCCGCGGGCGCGAGAGGACCTTGGGCTTCGGGGGTGGGTTCCGGTTCCGGAGCCGGCCGATACTGCTCCGGGAGTTCGCCCTTGGCTAGGAGGCTCCTCTCGAGGTCCAGCAGGCGCTTCGCCTCCTGGGACAACCGATCCCGCTCCGACGTGATGGCCTGGCGTTGGTTGGCCGTTTCTTCCTCATACTGAGAAAGGCGCTGGGCCTTGATGCCAAAGTCCTGGACGGCTTTCTCGAGGCTGCCCTGAATCGTACCGAGCTCCTTCTCTTTGGCGGCGGCGGATCTCGTGAGGGAGCCGAGCTCCTTGCTCTCCTCCGCGAGGTTCCTCTCCTTCGCGGCCACCTCTTCCTCTCGAGCCAGGAGCTTCTCGTGGCGGCCATCGACCTGCCTCTCCCGGCCGCCGATCTCCGCCATCGACTTCTCGTAGGATTTCTTGGTCTTCTGGAATTCCTGATGCTCTTTGGCAAACTCGGCCTCGCGTCCGGAAATTTCCTGGTCCCGCGCCTCGACGCTCTTCTGGAGCGTCTCGAGATTGGCCTTCTCTTGCGCCATGGCCTCGGATTGCCTCTGGACTTCGGCCGACTTCGCGTTGAGCTCTTCCCGCTCCTTCGCCATCCCGGCCTGTTGCTCAGAGGCGGCCGCTTCCTTCTGCTTGAGATCGGCGACCTTGCCCTGAATGAGGTCCCAAACGTCTCCTTGCTCTTCCGCCACGGAGTCACCTTCCTAGGCGTCTTCAGCGTCCCCCCACGATGTTTAAGAACGTTTGCCCCTCAATCTCAGGGGTGAGAAGATACGGGTTGACGGCCCTAGATTTCTGCCGTCTCCAAGAGGGGGCCAAGGATCGAAAGTCCCCCTTGGCCTACCTCGAGGAGGTGCTTCTCCACGCTGTGGCGAACGGCTCGCATCTTCTCGACCTGAATATACCGTACGAGCTTCCCTTTGATCCGATCGAGGCCGAGGTTGACGATGCCGTCCACCAGGAACCCCTCGTTCCCCAAGAGTTGGCTGTCCCCCCCGATGGACCGCTCCATGATGATGAGGGAGATGAGATCCTGCTCCCGGAGGAGCTTGAAGAAATAGAACATCCGCTTGCGCATGTGCTTGTTATCGGCCATGAGACTGTAGAAGGCGCCCAATGAATCGAGAGCAAAGACGGCGAATTTCTTGCCGTGGACCTTGCGGTAGTGGGCGATCATCTTCTCCAAGAACTGGAGGTAGTCGGCTTGGTCGTCCTCCTCCATGACCTTGTCGATGTCCCGGAGGTCGGTGAAGTCAGAAATCTGCATGTTGAGGGAGATGTCCACCCCGAGGCTCTCCATGTTCCCGAGGTGAGAGGCCACGGTCTCCTCCAACGTGGTGTAGAGGCCGAACTCCCCTGTCTGCTTGAGGTAGCGGGACATCGAGGCGTAGCAGAAGGTGGACTTCAACGCCCCTGCGGGCCCCGTGACAAGAATCACCTTCGGGGACTCGATTTCGGTATGGAAAACCCGGTCTAGGCCAGGGATGGACTTACGAAACATGAGGTCCCGTCAGTGGTTTCCCAGGCTTCCGATGGGCGCGATATAACCGTATCGTCTTCATTATCCGTCTTGATTGGACCTTATCATCTCTCGTAATCTCGTTCGTCGTTCCCCGATTTGGCGGCGGCTCTGACCGCCGCCCCCTTCCCTTTTTCTTTTCGAGAACGGACTGCGAATTCCTGTCAACCCAGGATGGGGGGTCCACGACTGTAGTGGGCCTAACTCGTCGCGTGGTCGATGGTGATGTCGTGCGGGGTCGTCGAACCAGGGTGCACCGTGACCATGCAGAAGACGGGGACTCGGCCGGGGTCGGGGTAAGAGAGACCATTGCAGTATTCCCC
>JAZFPV010000232.1:0-3931 GCA_036444795.1 Thermoplasmata archaeon | reverse complement strand
TGTCCTCGCTGATTCTGCTTCTCGCCGTTCTGATTTCGTTCGTGCTGCATGCCCCCCTGGCGGAGGCCCAGCTCTCCCTTTCCATCGAGATGCGGGACGTCCTTGCCTTCGAGCCCGGATCGTTCTCCGCCGACCCGGGGGCGAATGTTACCCTCCAGCTGGTCAACGGCGGCGCCATCCCGCACACCTTTACCCTCTTCGCCGAGGCAGATGCCTCGGTCCCCGTGGATGATAACGCCGCCCTGCAGGACTTCCACGGACGTTCCCCCACCCTCGTGGATGTGGCTCTGGAAGGGGCCGAAGAGACGACGGTGAGTTTCACGGTCCCGGCCGAGGAAGGAATCTACACATTCGTCTGCTTGGTCCCGGGCCACTCGGTCGGAGGCATGCACGGCGTCATGTTCGTCGGGGTCGGGCCGGACGGCGTCATCGGAATCGGGATCGTCCAGGGCATCTTCCTCATCGCCCTTGTCGGGGTCGCGGTGTTCGCCGTCGTGTACCACGTGCGTTCGACGCGTCCCTAGGGGTCGGGGAGAACGCGGGAGAGCCAAGCGGTCGTGGCCCAGAGCAGGAGGAAGCTCGCCAGGAGAAGGGCGGTCGCGAGTCCGAGGCTAAAAGCGAAGGCCGCGCCGGTCCCCAAACCGATCAGAGTGGCCGCAGGCGCAAGGTAGGCGACGAATAGGCCCGCGACCGGCGTAGCAAAGCACGCCGGGCAGAGAACCGCCAACCCCGCCAGGGGCCCGGTCAGGGAGGTCAGGACGGGCCGGTCCTTCGCGGCGATCCGGAGGAAGAGGGCGAGGACGACGCCGGAGAGCACTGCCAGGGCCACGGCCGCGGCGACCGTATAGGGACGTAGGAGCATGCCGAACGTCTGCGTCGGAGCCCAGGCCAAGGCGGGTCCGTAGCCGAGCGGACTCTCGATGACCAGGGGGCCCAGGGACCCAATCGGGCTCGGTGAAAGCACGAGAATCCCCTGGAGGAAGGCGTATAGGATTCCGTATCCGGTGGCGATTAGGACGACCGCAATCCTCATCGAACGTGGACGGAGCGCCTGACGAAGCGCGCCGAAGCGGGGGGAAAACAGACGTCGCAGGCGGCCGGCTTCGGAACTCCGAGTCGACGAACCAAAGTCATCGCTCCCCAGTTGCCGGAAGAACACGAAGAGGACCAGGATGGATGCGTTCAACCAGATGAGGGGGGCCAGCGTCACGAACCAGTCCTGGACGATGGATGTCCGAAGTTCCAGGAAAATGAGCCCCATCTGGGTGAGGATGAGGGCGAGCAGGAGGGCGGTCGCTTCCCACCAGATCCAACGGCCAGACAACGGGGGCATAACCGAGGGGCGCTACTTGAGGCTCAAGGTCAGCCAGAGGCCTGGGTCACCACGTATAAATAACCGGGTACCCTAGAATGGCCCTTCATGCCCAAGCGCGATCGGGTCGCCAAGCGGGTCAAGGACCGGTGGAAAGCGAAGCGCTGGTACACCCTCCACGCGCCCCAGATGTTCAACCGGGCCGTCCTCGGGGAGACGCCCGCGGAGGATGACGAGCGGATCCACAACCGAGTCGTCGAGGTGACCGTCCACGACCTCACTGGCGACTTCGGCAAGATGCATATCAAGGTCCAGTTCCGGGTCGAGGGCATCGCGGGGAGCGAGGTGAACACGCGCTACGTGGGCCACGACATGACCTCGGACTATATCCGTCGCCTGACCCGCCGCAAACGGTCCCGCATCGACGGGACCTTCGATGTGAAGACGATGGATGGAGCGATCGTACGGGTCAAGCCGATGGCAATCACCGACCGCCGGATCCAGAACTCGAAACAGTCCGCCATCCGCAAGGTGATGCACCGTGTGGTGTACGCGAAAGCCGTGAAGACGACCCTCGCGGACTTCGTCCAGGCCATGATCATCGGCGACATGGCGAAGGAGATCGCCACGGCCTGCAAGGCGATCCAGCCCATCTTTCGGGTGGAGATCCGGAAGAGCGAGCTCCTCCGCAGGTCGTCCGTCGAGCCTCCCGAGGAGGCGGCACCCGAGGTCCCCGAGGAGACCGAACCCGAGGTCCCCGAGGAACTGCCGCCTGAGGAACCTCCCGCCGAGGAACCGGAGCTCGAAGAGCCGGCCCCCGCGTCCTAGTTGTACTCCCGGGGCCACGACTCCGGCGGTCCCATCCGCAGAACTTCCTTGAGCGCGCCCTGCACGTAGGGCCGCACCATCCGTTTCCGCCAGTAGAAGTGGCCGTCGGCGTTGTCAAGAGGCTTCGCCAGATCGAAAGCGGCATCCGCCACGGCATGCACGTCGGCCTCGGTGGGCACCTTGCCCTCCAGGAGCTCCCGCGTTTCCACGACCTCCTTCGGCCGCGAGGCGACGGCCCCGAGGGCCAGGCGAGCTCGCGTCACCTCCCCGTCGTCCATCGTCAGGGCCACCGCCACGCCGAGGAGGGGGAAGTCGAAGGAACCCCTTCGGCGCAGTTTCCAGTAGGTCGTCCGGAGTCCCTTCGCGGGCGGGAGCCGAATTTCGGTGAGGACCTCATCCTTCTCCTTCGTGAGGTAGTCGATTCCATCGTCCCGATAGAAGTCGTCTGCCCCCACTTCCCGGGTCCCCCTCGGGCCGATGAGACGGAGCTTGGCCTCCAGGGCGATGGAGACCGGGGCGAGATCCGAGGAGGAGAGGGCCCAGCAGCGGGGACTTCCCGGGGCCACCAGGCAGATGTCTCCATCTTTCTTCAAGCAGAAGCCGACCGCCTTCCGCCATGGGAACGGCATGTTGTAGTAGTTGCACCGCGGGTCGACGCACAGGTTCCCCCCGATGGTTCCCATGTTCCGGAGCGGGGTCGTGGAGACGAGGCCCGCCGCCTTGGCGACCGCGTGATAATGCTCCCGGATGACGGGGTGGGTGCTGACCTCTCGGAGGGTGGCCCCTGCCCCGACGGTCAAGCCCGTGCCGGGCGTGCCTTCGATCCGGTGGAGCTCGGGAACGTTCGTGAGCCCGACGAGAACCTTGGGCTCGAATTGCCGCCGTTTCATGTTGGGGTAGAGGTCGGTCCCCCCGGCCACAATCATCGCGTCCGGTCCGTGTGCGTGGAGAGCTTCCACGACTTCCTCGAGGGATCCGGGGGCGACGTAGGTGAACGGGGGAAGGCGGAGCATCAGTCCTCCTCGTGCATCGGAAAGACTTCCACCTTCTTCTCGCCTGGCGGGTCCACGTAAAGCACCTCGTCGAGTCGGTAGGCCGGCAGACTCTTGGGCCCGATGAGAGGCTCCTCTCCGCGTGCGACTTTGTCCAAGGCGCTCAGAACCTTGTCGGGGGTGATGGGAATCTCATGGAACCGAACGCCGATGGCGTCCTCCACGGCGTTCGCCACCGCAGGAATGACGGGGAGTAACGGACCCTGTCCACACTCCTTGGCCCCGAAGGGTCCCTCGGGGTCCACGGTCTCCACGAGGATCGTCTCGACGGGCGGCATGTCCTTCGTGGTGGGGCTCTTGTACTCGAGCATGGAGGGAATCTTGTGGACGCCAAGGCGGAAGACCTGCTCCTCCAGCAGGACCTCACCAAGGCCCATGTAGACGCTTCCTTCCACCTGGCCGACGACAAGGGTGGGATTCAGGGACCGTCCGACATCGTGGGCGATCCAGATCTTGTCTACCTCCACGACCCCAGACTCTCGGTCGGCCGTGACCTCGGCCACGCAAGCGGAAAAGCTGTACGCGGGGGAGGGGCCCACGCCGGACCCCTTGTAAGGTCCCGAGAGCTCGGGGGGCTTGTACGCCCCGCTGGTTGAGAGACTGCCGTGGAGTGTCTCCGCGAGGGCGCACGCCTCCTGCCAGGACACGCCCACCTCCGGCCGCTGGGCGTCGAGGACGCGGCCGTCTTGAAAAGCGAGCCGGTCGATCGGGATCTCGAGTTTCGCGGCCACCGCCTCCG
>JAZFPV010000231.1:0-4125 GCA_036444795.1 Thermoplasmata archaeon | reverse complement strand
GGCGGGTCCCGTCCAGGTCGCGAGGCTCGCCAACTACACGGCGATCGACGCAACGATTGCTGCGGACCAGGCGATGTACTTCGTCAACCTCACGGCACCCCACGACACGGACGCCGAGGTACGGATCAACACGACCTACGCGGTCCAGGTCGTCCCCGGATACGTGCGGGAGACCGAGACCGTCGCGGGTTCCGTAGACGTCCAGAGCTACGTCCGCATCGTCATGGACCCCCTCGTCGCCCCGGGGAATTTCCAGGTGGACCTTCAGGTGGCCTTGGCCCTGGCGGGAACGGCCCGCGTCCTCGTCGTCGCACCGCCCGATCGGTTCACAGAGACCAACGTCAGCATGGACAACTACACCGCCATCGTGCCGACGGACGTGAACATCACCTTCACCGCGGAGGAGTCCACCGACCCGAACAGCCCTGACGGACGGGTCAACCCCGATTCCAACTTTACCTGGACGTTCACGAACGTCACGACGCCGCAGGCCGAGAACGCGTTCGGCATCCGACCCAACGTGACCTTCTCGGTCATGGGCAACTACAGCGGAAACCTCACCATCGTGGAGGTGGGCGAGAACGTCACCTTCCAGAACTTCACCCTTCACGTCGACGGCATCCTCCCCAACGCCTTCCTGGAGAACAATATCACCCGGCTCGGGATGGATGCCAACAACACCACCATCAGCATCGACGAGGGCCTGGTCGTCGAGTTCTTCGCGGGCAACTCGACGGATCGCATCCACGACGAGATGGTGGGCGTCGTCCGCGGCTACCGTTGGGACTTCGACGGCGACGGGGTGGTGGACGCCACCGGCAAGAGCGTGGATTGGACCTTCGAGACGCCCGGGGAGTTTACCGTGAATCTCACGGTCGTAGACCAGGCGGGCCACGAAAGCATCAACGCTACTCTGACCGCGGTCGTTTCGGACACCTCGCCCCCCGCGGTCGAGTTCCGTATCCTCGATGAGGACTTCCAGGAAGTCCAGAGTCTCGTGGAGCAAGTCGCCTACTTCTTCGACGGGTCGGACACCACAGACAACCTCGACATCGTGCAGAACCTGACCTTCACCTGGGACTTCGGGGACGGCAACACGGCGAGCGGGGTGAACGTCTCCTACACGTACACCGACAACGGCAACTTTGAGGTCGTGCTGAATGCGACCGACCGGGCCGGGAACGAGGGCAACGCCACGCGCAGCGTCGTCGTCGGCGTCGACCCCTTGACGCGGCCTGACCTGGAGATCGAACCCAACGTCATGCGTATCAACCCGGCGAGCCCGGAGGAGTCCACCCTCTTCGGCTCCGTGACTCTGTTTATCACATTCAACGTGACGAACGTGCCTGGGCGGGCCCCCGCGACGGACGTCCAGGTCAGCTTCTTCGCCTTCCAGTTCGGCCAATCCCCTGGCGACCCCATCCCGATTACCCCGGTCTTCAAGGACGTCGACGGGGCCGCCACCGACAACACCCTCGACCCCGGGGAGACGAAGATCGTGGAGTTCACATGGATCACGGGCCCGTTGGGCAACTACACCCTGCGCGCGAACGTCACGGACCCGGACGAGCCGGAGCTCTTCATCGGACCCCGAAACACGGTGGAGCGGCAACTCGACATCCGCGAGGCTGCGTGGAAGCAGCCCCTCTTGATCGGTTCCATCATCGCGGTGATCGTGGGAATCCCCGTGGCGCTCTTCCTACGGCGGCGACTTCGCGGTCGGGGCCGGGAGCGTATTACGAAGTCGAAGTAGGGAGAATCGCCAATGGGGCGCCCACGCCAGGCGCTACATCTCCTCCAGCGGCTGAATGCCCAGGCTCGACAGAAGGTTTCCCAATACGGTCTTGAAGGCGGTCACGAGGGCGAGTCGGGCGGCTCGCAACCCTTCCTCGGCTTGGAGGACGGGAGCGTCCCGGTAGAATTGGTTGAAGGTCGTCGCCAGCTCGTGGCCAAAGAGGGCCACTCGATTCGGACGGCGGCGCTCGGCGGCGTCTCGGAGGACGCCTGGATATCGGGCGAGCAGCTTCACCAGGGCCCGCTCCTGAGGGTGGGTGAGCAGCCTTGCATCCCAACCGTCCAGGCCCGCGGCCTTCCCGAGTATGCCGGAGGCCCGCGCATAGGCGTACTGGAGGAAGGGGGCGGTTTGGCCCTCCAGGCTCAACGCCTGGTCCCACCGAAACAAGATCCTCTTCTCCGGCTGGACCTTCACGATGTTGTACCGGACGGCCCCGATCCCCACGGCCTCCGCAATCCGCGTCATCTCCTCCTCAGACAGGTCCTCGCGGCGCGCTTTCACGGCGACCAAGGCCCGTTCGACCGCCTCGTCCACCAGGTCGTCGATGTTGACGACACGTCCCCCCCGGGTGGAGAGCCGCCCCTCGGGGAGGGAGACGAACGCGAGGAATACCGCCTCCGCCTCTTGCTCGACCCCGAGCATGCGAAGGGCGACGGAAAGCTGTTGGAACTCCAGTCGATGGTCCTCCCCCAGGACGTTGAGGGCCTTGTCGGTGCGCCCAAACTTATCGAGGTGGTAGGCGAGGTCCCGGGTCGTGTAGAGCGTCGTCCCGTCCCGGCGCGTGAGGAACCAGCGTGGATTCCGTCCCGCGAACCCGTGGGGGGCCATGTCGATGTAGAAGGCGCCCTCCTCCTCCTCCAAGTGGCCTCCGTCTCGGAGGCGCTCGACGACCTGCTGTGCGCTTCCGTCGGCGAGGACCTGGTCGTCCCAGAAGAGGCTGTCGAAGCCGATGTCCAAGCGTCGTAGGCTCCGAAGAATGCCATCCATCATCTGCTCCGTGACGGCACGGACGCGGCGGCGGAGCTTCTCATCACCCTCTTCGAGGCGGCGGACCAGGCCGTCCACCTCCTCCGTAACCGCCGGATCCTTTGCGGCTTCCATCGCCTTCTGATAGTACCGCACCAGCCGGTAGTCCTCCCCCTCCCGAGCCGGGGGTTCCACGTCCTTCTCGCGTAGGTTGTCGAGGCCCCAGAGGAGGGTCAGCACCTGTCGGCCCGAGTCGTTGACGAGGAACTCCCGGGTGACCTCGTAGCCCGTTTGGTCGAGGAGCCGAGCGAGGGTATCCCCGATGATCGAGTTACGCGCTCGGCCGACATGAATGGGTCCCGTCGGATTCACGCTGGTGTGCTCGACAAGGGCACGCAATCCGTTGGGGGCCGATCGCCCGTAATCCTCGGAGGCGTGCAATACGGCGCGCAAGGTGTGCTCCGCGAAGGGGCCCAGGTCGAGGTGGAAGTTCACGTACCCCGCCACCGGCTCGTGTCGACTCACGTAATCCCCCCTCGGCGGCATGGCCTCCGAGAACCGGGCGGCAATCTCGGGGGGCGGGGCCCGCGCGGTCTTGGCGTAGGCGTGGGTGGGGAGGGCGAGGTCACCGAACTGCGGAGCAGGCAACTCGAGAGGAACGTCCATTCGGGGCCACCCGAGGGCCTCTTCTCCCGTCCGGATGAGGACGGCGATCGCTTCCGTGAGGTCCCGCCAAGGATCCTCCGTCATCCGCCCACCTGGAAGCGCAGGAGGCCTCCCAGTCCTCCGAAGGTTCGGGCGAAGAGCGCCCCCTCCTCCGAATCGACCGAGATGAACTCGACGGCGGTGCCGACGCTCTCTGCAAGGGCCGTCAGCTCCTCCACGACGTCCACATCCTCCTCCACATCAAGGTCCGACCCGCACTCCGGACAGGGGCCCGGTTCCCCGTTCTCCGTCGTCACGTAGCCCCGATGGCCGCAGTTGGGACAGTGCACCTCGAGGCGCACCTTCCGCAGGCCTTCGGAGACGATGAGCACGTCAACCGCCCCCAGGCCGAGGGCTCTGCGCACCTCGTCCTCCCCGTAGACCACGAGGCCCCCATCCGGCCGGCGCACTTGTTCCATGAAGCCCTGGACCAGGCGCTTCTCCCGCATGAGGTCGATCTCGGCCAGGGTCTCCTTGGCCTTCTCCACCATCTCCCGGAGCCCCGACTCGTCGGCGTACCCGATGTCGAAGGTCTCCAGGACGATCTTCTTGAGTTCGTGGTGGAGGTAATCGCCCTTAAGGAAGTCCTCCTTCGTGAAACCCGGGCCCCCGAGTAGGATGCATTTGAGCTCGGGAATTTCCAGGAAGGCGGACGTCAT
>JAZFPV010000230.1:0-3538 GCA_036444795.1 Thermoplasmata archaeon | reverse complement strand
CCCCCGAAATGGTCCACGTCAATCCCCACCTGGTGGGCATCTACGGAACCAGCGAGCTCAGCAGCTCAGGCACCGCGTACCTGGTGGCCCGGGCGCTGAGTGGGGAGAACCAGGACCTGGCCGCCCTCGGCGTGGTCGGAGCGGTCGGCGATCTGCAGGATCGAGCCCAAGGCCGCCTGATAGGGGCCAATCGGGAGGTGGTGCAGGACGCCGAGAGGGCGGGCGTCCTCCGGGTCCTCCGCGACCTGCGCCTCTTCGGACGAGAGACGCGTCCCGTGTTCCGGCTCCTCCAATATGCGAACGATCCTCCGCTCCCCCATCTGACGGAGGACGCGGAGGCCTGCATCGTGTTCTTCCTCGAACTGGGCATCGACCTCAAAGGGGAGGAGGGCTGGCGTCGGTGGATCGATCTGGACGCGGGGGAGAGACGCACGGTCGTCTCCGAGCTGGTCATGTCCCTCCTCCAGAAGGGATACGGCCACGAACAGGCCCGCCGACTCATCGGGGAGGTCTACGTCCTCCCGCGCGAAGAGGAGGGAACGCCCCTTCACGACGCGAAGGAGTTCGCCACCCTCCTGAACGCCTGCGGCCGATACGAGGCGGGGGAGGTCGGCTACCGGGTGTGCCTGGGCGACCGCGGGGAAGCCTACGAGCAGGCCCTCGACCTCCTGAAGGGGCACCGGCGGCACATCGTGTCCTCCTTGGACGTCGTGGACGAAGTGGGCGTGGAGGTGCTGGACCACATTCAATGGTTCCACGGCGGGGACCGAATCAAGGACACGGTGGTGGGGATTGCCGCCGGGATGGTGCTCGGCTCGGGTTCCGTTAAGTCGGACATGCCCCTCTTCGCATTCGCAAAAGCGGAGGATGGGGTCAAGGTCAGTGCCCGCGCATCCCAGCGGCTGTTGCAGCGAGGGCTCAACCTTGCGGTGGTGCTGCGTGAGGCGGCGGCGAAGGTCGGAGGAGAGGGAGGGGGCCATACCGTGGCCGCGGGCGCGACCATCCCGGCCGGGACGGAAGACGAGTTCCTGCGGATCGCGGACGGGATGGTCGGCCTCCAGCTGCAGGCCTGAGGCTGTGTACTGTGCCCTGGGTCCTCCGAGTGCCTTCGCTCGGATCCCGGCGCCCGCGCCCCGGAGAGATGATTAATAAAGCTGCCCCATAGTCGAAGCGGATGCCCAGCGAGTATGAGCTCGCCTTCTTCGCGGAGAATGGCTTCACGCGCGAGGTTTGCCCAAGCTGCGGGCGACCCTATTGGTCTCAGGGGGCTCACTCGACCTGCGGCGAGACCCCGTGCCAGGAATACGAGTTCATCGGGCACTCGCCCATGAAGAGGGAGCTCGAGCTCCCGGCGATGCGGGAGACGTTTCTCCGCTTTTTCGAGAAGGAGGGCCACCCGCGGATCAAACGCTACCCCGTGGTCGCCCGCTGGCGCAACGACGTCTTCTACACCCAGGCCTCCATCTACCCGTTCCAACCCTGGGTCATCGAAGGCCTGGCGGAGCCGCCGGCGAACCCCCTGGTCATCTCCCAGCCTTGCGTCCGGTTCAACGACCTGGATAACGTCGGCAAGACGGGCCAGCACTTCTCGCTCTTCGAGATGATGGCCCACCACGCCTTCAACGCCCCCAAGCGCGTCTACTTTAAGGAGCGAACCACCGAACTCTGCCATCGTTTCCTCACCAAGGAGCTGGGTATTGAGGCTGCAAGCCTCCGGTATGTGGAGTCCTGGTGGGCGGGAGGCGGGTACAGCGGGCCTTCCTTTGAGGTGACCACGAACGGGGCCGAGGTGGCCACCCTGGTCTTCATGATGTTTCGAGGGGAGACGAAGGGGGGCGAGGCCCTCGAGGGACCCGTCGTGGACACGGGGTACGGCTTGGAGCGACTGACCTGGGTGTCCAAGGGATCTCCCAGCGCCTACGAGGCGGTCTTCGGGGATGTGCTTGAGACCCTCAAGAGGGACGCGGGCATCGAGACGGACGAAGGCGTCCTGGCGGAGTACAGCAAGGTCGCAGGGGGAATGAGCATTGAAACCCACGGCGACGTGCGTCGCCTCCGGTCGGATGTCGCGAATCGGCTGGGCCTCGGGGTGGAGGAACTGACGGCCTACGTCCTCCCCCTCGAGTACGTGTACGCCCTCAGCGACCACGCGCGCGCTCTGGCTTTTGTGCTGGGAGACGGCGTCGTGCCCTCGAACATGAAGGAAGGGTATTTCGCGCGACTCCTGGTACGGCGCTCGCTCCGGGCGCTGGAGCGGCTCGAGATCGATCGGGGCCTGTCCGACATCCTCTCCCTCCAGATTGACCATTTCGCGAAGGACTTCCCTGAACTCCGGGAGTGGGAGGAGGAGATCCTCAAGCTGGCGGAGGTGGAGGCCGCCAAGTACGCCCACACGCTGAAGCGAGGCCGACGGATTGTCCGGGAACGGGAAGCCAGCCTCTCGGAGGGGAAGGTTCTCTCCACGGAGGACCTGGTGGAGTTGTATGACTCCCATGGCCTGGTCCCCGAGGTCGTCCAGGAGTTCGCCAAGGGGAAGGTCGAGGTCCCGGACGATTTCTTTACCCAAGTCGCGGATCGGCATCTCAAGGTCGCGGAAGACGGCCCGGTGGCGACGGTGTCCCCGCCCGATTTCCCCGCTACCCGACTTCGGTACTTCGAGGATCCCAAGCGGTTCGTCTTTGAAGCTTCCTTCTTGGGAACCCACGACGGCGGGGTCATTCTCGACGAGACCTTCTTCTATCCTGAAGGCGGAGGACAAGAGCCGGACCACGGACGCATCGGCGATCTGGCTGTGAACGACGTCCAACTCGTGGGGGGCGTCGTCGTCCACAGGGTATCGGGAAAGGTCTCGTGGAAGAAGGGGGACCGCGTCGAAGGCCACGTCGACGAGTCCCGACGGATGCGGCTTCTGCGACACCACACGGCCACCCACCTCGTCAATGGGGCCGCTCGCCACGTGCTCGGACGGCACGTGTGGCAAACGGGGGCGCACAAGGCCGAGGACCACGCGACCCTCGACATCACGCACTACCAAGGCCTCACGGCAGAGGAGGTCCGGGCCATCGAGACGCTGGCGAACCGGATCGTGCTGGAGGATCGTCCCGTTCATCAACACTTCGTTCCGCGGGAGGAAGCGGAGGCACACCATGGGTTCATTCTCTATCAAGGGGGTTCCATCCCGGGGCGGGACATTCGAGTCGTGGACGTAGAGGACTTCGACGTCGAAGGGTGCGGCGGGACGCACGCTCTTCACACGGGCGAAGTGGGGTTGATCAAGGTCCTCCGAAGCCGACGGATTCAGGATGGCGTCGTCCGCCTGGAAATCGTCGCCGGGGACGCGGCCTTGGACCGTTTCCGGGAGGGGGAGCGGACCCTCCAGGTGACCAGCGAAATCCTTCGTACGAAGCCCGACGAGCTTCCTCAGGCCGCGGAGCGACTCGTGGCGCGAGAGAAGGAACTATCCCAGCAGGCCGAACGGACCGAAAGACGAATCCTTGCTCAGGAAGTTGAGGAGCTTCTCGCCGATTCCGTCGCGGTC
>JAZFPV010000229.1:0-6065 GCA_036444795.1 Thermoplasmata archaeon | reverse complement strand
GGAGAACCGCGGGCCGCCGGTCGAGCTGTTGGAGGTGCACGATCCTTACCCCCCGGAGCTCGAGTTGGTCGAGGGAAGCAACTACCTGGTGGTGGGGCTCGAACGGCACGAAGTCCGGGAGTTCGATTACACCCTTCGGCTGCGGACGAAGGGCCGACACATGATTGGCCCTGTTCGCCTACGCAGCCGTGATCTTTCCACGTTCTTCATTCACGAGACGGTGGGGGAGGAGGCAATCCCCGTCTTGGTGTCCCCGGCGCGGGAGGACCTCCGCAAGACCATGGTCCCCGTCTATCGGACCCGTCCCTGGTGGGGCCAGATTCCTTCGCGGGCGCCCGGCATCGGGACGGATTTCTGGTCGATTCGGAACTACGCCTCCGGGGACGAGATGCGCCGGATCAACTGGAAGGCATCGGCTCGCTTCGATTCGCTCCTCACGAATGAGTTCGAGGGGGAGAAGAGCGTCGACTTCGTTATCATCCTCGATGCCCGGGAAGAGGCCGCAGCGGGGACGGCGTACGAGAACGCCATCGAAATGGGGGTACGAGCGGCCGTCTCCTTGGCCGACCTCCTCCTCGAGGGCCGAAACCGGGTCGGCCTCATCACAATGCGTTCCGTGTTGGACTGGGTGTATCCCGATTTCGGTCGCCATGCGCTTCACCGCATCGTCCAGGCCCTTGTCAGCGTCAAGCCAGGGGGGCAATGGCGACTGAAGCACCTGCCCTGGGTCTTGGGCCGGTTCTTCCCCCCTGGGTCCCACCTGATCATCATCTCGCCCCAGGTCGACGCCTCCACGCGGAGCGCCATCCTCGAGATGCGGGCCCGCGGGTTTGAGGCCCTTGTGCTCTCCCCCTCCGCCATTGATCTCGAGATGCGGCTCGCGGAGGCGAGCGGACCCACCCGGGTCGCCTACGAGATTCTCAAGCTCGAGCGGTCGGCGGAACTCGGCCTGATGCGAAACTATGCGGATGTGGTCGACTGGAAGCCCGGCGAGCCCTTGGCGTTGGCCTTGAAGGAGGTGGGTAGACGAACGATCGTTCGAACCTAGTCCTGGCCATCCTTTACATTCCGTTAGGCCTTCTCGTGGCCCTCGCCATCTGGGCCGGAACCGCCCTGGTCTTCGTCCCGATTGGCGCCTTCGTGGTCGCCCTCGTCCTCTTGGCGGCCGCGGCGATCCTGGGCGCATTCAGCGCCCGCCGAGAGATACCCTATGCCGACCTGGGCGCCCTCTTCCTCGTGGCCGCCACGTTCCTCGGCGTCGCGATCTTCCTCGCTCCCATTGGCCTGGAGGAGTTGTACGCCTTCTTCGGGGTGAGCATCTTCGCGGTCCAGGTCACCCGGTTCCGGACGATGGTCCGCCCGTTCCTCCGAACGGCGGAGCGCGCGGATCGTGAAGCCCTTCGATCCCTGTACCTCATCTTCCTCCAACGGCTGGGCTTTCTCATCATCCTGGTTGTCCTGCTGTCCCTCGTCCTCTACGCCGCGGCGACGGCGACCACCTTCGACTTCACATCCGAGTTCACCGTCTTTGGGCTCGGCCTCGCGATTCTCTTGGCTTTCCTTGTGATGGTCAGACTTCGTGCCTAGGGCATTAGCTTGAAGTACGCTCCCCTGGTTCGATGCCCTCAGCCCCGATAGTGTAGCGGCCGATCATTCAGGCCTGTCGAGCCTGGGACTCGGGTTCAAATCCCGATCGGGGCGCTCTTTCCCTCTGGATGTTCCGAACTTAGTCCCTGGAGGCGGGGTTGTCGAGAACGTCGGCTGCCCAGTCCGCAATGGCCCCAATGAGCTCATCCAACACCTCCGTGGGATCCCGGCCGGACCGCTTGAGCACGTTGAACGAGTGATCGCCCCCCTCGACGAAGTGCAAGACGCCCGGCGAGCTCAGGCCCTCGACCACGGATTCGATCAGGTCCCTCTGCGCGAACGCGTCACGGGTCCCTTGCAGGAAGAGCATCGGGTGCGTTATCTCCGTGAGGTGGTCCGCCCGGTCGACCCCGGGCTTCCCGGGGGCGTGAAGGGGGAATCCCAGGAAGACCAACCCGCGGACTCCTGGAAGCGGCCTGCTGGCGGCCGCTCGCGATGTCATCCGACCCCCTAGAGACTTGCCTCCCGCAAGCAAGGGGAGAGGGGAGGACGTCTCCGAGGCGAACCGCACAGCGGACCGGACCGTATTTTCGAGCAACTGCGGCGGGTTGGGGTATCGTTTCCCCTCCTCCATATACGGAAACTGGTACCGCAGGGTCCCGATACCGCGCCCAGCCAATCCCCGGGCCAGGGACTCTAGGAACGGGTGCCGCATCCCCGCGCCGGCACCGTGTGCGACGACGTAGAGCGCCCTCTCATCGCGAGGGCGGAGATGCAGCCCCGAGACCGTGATCGAGGTCCCTTCGACGGAGATTCGAACCTCCTTCGACATCCTTTCGGAAGAGAGGAGTCAGGGTAAGAAGTCTCTCCAGGCTGTCGGAAGGGGCCTGCCAAAGGTAGACCATCGGAACGACCAAGGAGAGGTCACCCCTCCTCACCGCGACGGGGGAGCAGGGGCCGCGGGGGCGCCATCAGAGACTTTCAGATATGGTATCCAGGTTGCGAATGAGTCGGGGATGCGCCCTTCACTCCCCCGCGCCCAGCGCCGAGTCCAGCTCGTCCAACGGGACATCGGTCTGCTCCCCGGTCCGGAGATCCTTGACGCCCACCTTCCCCGCCTTCCACTCCCGCTCCCCCACGAGGACAGCCTTCCGGGCCCCGAGGCCGGAAGCATGGTCGAGGTTCTTGGAGGGTCCGCGACCCGTTAGATCCATGTCCGCGGAGAGCCCAGCGGCGCGGACCCGGTGGAGGACGTCATAGCTCGCATCTCGCATATGGTCGCCGACCGGAAACACGTAGACGTCCAGCTGGGCTTCCGGGAGATCCACTGCTGCTTTCTCCAGTGCGAGAAGCACCCGGTCGAAGCCCATGCCAAAGCCCGTGGTCGGAAGGGGCTCGCCTCCAAAGAGCTCCGTGAGGGCGTAGGACCCCCCGCCGCAGATCTGGCTCGCGGCACCTAAGGGTTTGTAGTGGAGTTCGAACACGGCCCCGGTGTAATAGTCGAGGCCGCGAACGATGCCTAGGTCAAACAAGACCTCGCCCACGCCGTATCTCTCCAGGAGGTCCCCGAGGTCCCGTAGGTACCGCAGCCCTTCCTGATCGCCCACCTCCTCCTCGGCTTGCGCCAGGACCTCCGGCCCCCCCCGCAGGTCCACGAGGGCGAGAAGGTTCTCTCGGAGATCTCCCAGACCCGCCGCGTCCAGCTCCTCCGACAGCTCGTCGAGCCTGCGCTTGTCGAGGGCGTGGAGAATCCGCGCCTTCCGGTCTTCGTCGACGTCCAAGAGACCTCGGATGAGCCCGATGTGGCCCACGTGGACCTGGAAGCCGGTCAGGCCTGTCTCCCGGACGGCCTCCACCGCCGTGGCGATGACCTCCGCGTCCGTCTGGAGGAGGGTGCCCCCGAGAATCTCGACACCGAACTGGTCGAACTCCCGGTAGCGGCCAAACTGGGGCTCGTCGTAGCGGTAGCAGGTCCCGAGGTAGAAGACCTTCAACGGTTTCGGGCGGCTTTGGAGCTCGCTGAGGTAGAACCGGATGACAGGGGCGGTGAGTTCGGGCCGAAGGGCGAGCTCCCGTCCTCCCTTGTCTTGGAACACATAGAGCTCGTCCACGATCCCAGGCCCCGACTTGGTGATGAAGAGCTTCGCATGTTCGAAGGTGGGTGTGGCGACTTCCCCGTAGCCGAACCGGCGCGCCACCCGAAGGAACGCGGCCTCAACCGCACGCCGACGGCCCATTTCCTCGGGGGTGAAGTCCCGGGTTCCGCGGGGTCGTTTGAACATCGTCGGGTTCCAGGGTCAGAGGTGTTAAAGCCTTGTCGAGGGCACACATTCTCTGGCCCCCTCGAACCCTAAATAGCACCCGCTCCTCGTTCCGACGTTGTCCGCGAAGCTCGAGGTCCTCTTCTTCGACATTGACGGAACCCTCTCCGAATACGGCTTGTCGCCGAACACGGCCCTTCGCCGGGCCTTCGCGGCGGTAGGTATCGACGAGACGCTGGACCATCACGAGTACTACGACCTGTACCGGGTCGTGCGGGCGGAGAGGCCTTCGGCGGGGTATGAGGAGGTCAGCGACGAGGCCTATCGGAGGCTCTTCGCAGCCCACGGCTGGGACGATCCCAGCAAAGCCAGGAAAGTAGCCGCCCAGTACCGACAGGACCGGCTCGCCAGCATCGAACTCTATCCGGAGACGATGGAGGTCTTGGACGCCCTCCATGGGGACTACCCGCTCGGCATTATCTCCAACGGACCGGGGGAGATTCAGATGGCCAAGATCGAAAAGTTCCGCCTCCGGCCTTACTTCACCACCATCGTCATCTCGGGCGAGGTCGGCACGGAGAAGCCGGAAGCCGCCATCTTTCGTCTGGCCCTGGAGCGGCTCAACGGGGAAGCGGGCGCGAGCGCCCACATCGGGGACAATCCTCAAGTCGATGTCCAGGGTGCGCGAGAGGCCGGCCTCACGAGCATCTGGATCAATCGAGGCGTACACCCGGTTCCCTCCGGGAAGGCCCGACCCCACCACGAAATCGGGGACTTGCGAGAGCTGCTGCCTCTCCTCGAGGCCTAACTATTCGACGGTCACGCTCTTGGCCAGGTTCCGCGGTTTGTCGATGGAGCACTTCCGCTCTCGCGCGGTGTAGTAGGCCAAGAGCTGGAGGGCCACCGTGTTGACGACGGGCGAGTAGATGGACCGGACCCACGGCACCCGGATTATGGCGTCGACGTACTTCTCCAACTCCTCGTCGCCCTCGTACCCAATGGCCAGGACCGGTGCACCTCGCGCGCTGACCTCGCCGATGTTCCCGATCATCTTCTCGTAGGTACGGTCCTGGGGGACGAGGGCGACCACCGGGGTGTCCTCCGTGATCAGGGCGAGCGGCCCGTGCTTCAGCTCCCCCGCCGCGTATCCCTCCGCATGCACGTAGGAGATTTCCTTCATCTTGAGGGCCCCCTCCATGGCCATGGGAAAGTTGATGTTGCGTCCGATGAAGAACATGTCTCGGACCTGGCTGTATTGCCGCGCCAAGGCCTCGATGTCCGAGGCGCTGTCCAGCACCGCCTGCACCGCCCGCGGCAGGGCCCGAATCTCCTCGGTCCACTTCCGCGCTTGGTCGGGCGTGAGGGTACCGCGTAAGATTCCGAGGCGGAGGGCCAGGATGTATAGCGCCACCAGCTGCGCCATGAAGGTCTTCGTCGCCGCGACGCCGATCTCCAGGCCCGCCCGGGTGTACAAGCTCTCGTCGACCTCACGGGTCAGGCTGGAATCGACGTAGTTCGTCACGGCCAGGGTCCGGCTGCCGCGCCGTTTCGCCTCACGCGCGGCGCCGATGGTGTCGGCGGTTTCCCCACTCTGACTGATGCAGATGACCAACGGCTTCCCGTCAGACCGCGCGGCGTAGCGGTATTCCGAGGCGAGCTCGGCGGAGGCCGGGATGCCCGCAATCTCCTCCAGGATGTACTTTCCGGCGAGGGCCGCGTGGTAGGAGGTCCCGCAGGCCACGAGCTGAACCCGGTCCGCTCCCTGGAGAATCTCCAGATTCTCGAAATCGCTCAGGCGCCCCAGGAGGGTCGCGTGGATGACCTCGGGCTGGTCGAAGATCTCCTTCAGCATGAAGTGGGGGAACCCACCGCGCTCGGCATCGTCCACGGCCCAGGTGACGACTTCCGGCTCTCGGTCGACCGCCGAGCCGTCGGGGGCCTGGATTTCGATACCTTCCGGGGTGAGGATGGCAAGCTCCCCATCCATGAGGTGCAGCACCTTGCTGGTCGTGCTGAGGAGGGCGGGGACATCGGAGGCGAAGAGATTCTCACCCGTCCCGAGGCCCAATACGAGGGGGCTATCCCGCCGCGCCACGACGAGCTTGCCGGGTTCTTCCGCGTGCGTAAGGGCAAAGGCGTAGGCCCCTTCGAGCCCCGTCAGCACCGCCCGAAGGGCCTCCTCTAGGTTCCCCTGGTAGGCGTCCTCCACCAGGTGCA
>JAZFPV010000228.1:0-3366 GCA_036444795.1 Thermoplasmata archaeon | reverse complement strand
CAAAACCTCGCTCCCCACCCCCAAACTCCATATTGTCGATGACGTAGAGGACCTTCGCCATCACGCCAGCTCCCGATGCCAGATCTCGAGGATCAAAAGTCTCCAGATAAGAGGCGACCAGTCCTTGCTCTCCTGGTTGTGCTCTTCGAGGATGGTCTCGACGAAGGGGAATCGAAAATAGCCCCGGCTCCGGGCCTTTGCATCCAGGAGGAGATCAAAGACCATTTCTCTCAGGTCCTCCCGGAGCCAGCGAGCGATGGGAGGATCGAACCCCCGCTTGGGCCGGTTGAGAATTTCCACTGGCAGAAGTCCACGCAAAGCTTTTTTCAAGATGACCTTCCGTCTGAGCCCTCTCAGCTTCCAGGACCCGGGGATCCTGAAGGCGAATTCCACGAAGCGATGATCGAGGAAGGGGGATCGCGCTTCCAAGCCGTGGGCCATCGTGGCCATGTCCATTTTGTACAGGAGGTCGTCTGGAAGGAAGCCCTTCAGGTCGGCAGCCAGCATCCGGTTCACATTGTCCTCGAATTGGATTCCGCAATAGCGTTCTGCGAGCAGGTCGGGTGGGTCCCCGATCGTCGCCTGAAGGTCAGGCGAGTAAAGCTTGCTCCTTACCCTTTCGTCGACCGCCTCGGAGAGGAAGGCGTATCGCTCAGAGGGCGTCAAAGAAGCCGAATGGCAGACCTCCTGGAGGCTCTGCAACCTCCCGTTCTCCGGGGCGAGACCTCTGAAAAGCGCAATCGCCCATTGAAGCGGCCCATCCTGTAAGGTTTTGGGAAGCATCCCCGCCCAGGCCGCTGCTTGATCTTGCCAGTACTTGCTGTACCCAGCGAAGGTTTCATCCCCACCGTCCCCGTTCAGGGCTACCGTGACGTGCTCCCGAGTGAATTGGGCTAGGTAATATGTCGGGATAATGGAAGGGTCGGCGAAGGGTTCGTCCAGATGTCGGACCAACCAGGGTAGGAGATTGGCGGCGTCGGGTTTGACCAGCATCTCGTGATGCTCGGTTCCGTACGCCTGCGAAACAATGCGCGCGCGATCGAGGTCGTCCCCGTCACCCTCGAACCCAATGGCGAAGGTCCTGACGGGGATAGGGGAGAGCTCGCTCATGAGGGCCACAACCGCGCTCGAATCGATCCCTCCGCTTAGAAAGGCTCCGAGCGGGACATCGCTCATCATCCTGGTATGGACAGCCTGTCTTAAGCGCTCAACGATCTCGTGGCAGAGTTCCTCCTCATTTTGTCCCACTCCGGGAGGGCTCGTGAGCTGCCAGTACGGCTCAATCCTCATCTTCCCCTCCTCGAGCAGCAGGAGGTGAGCGGGGGGGAGTTTTCGTATAGATTGAAAGATCGTATAAGGATGCGGGATATAGCGGTACGTCAGGTAGAAATGCAAAGCGAGGAGGTCTAGCTCCTTTGAGACCCCATCCGTCAGGATCGCCTTCATCTCGGAGGCGAAGCGGAAAGTGCGGCCATCCAAGGCATAGAAGAGGGGTTTCTTCCCCAGCCGATCCCTCGCGAGGAGAAGTCGCTTCCGTCTTTTGTCCCAAAGGGCGAACGCGAACATGCCCTGAAGCTGTTCGACGCCCCGGAGGTCTTCCTCCTCGTAAAGGTGCACGAGGACCTCGGTATCGGTCTGGGAGCAAAACCGATGACCTTTCCCTTCCAGCTTTTCTTTCAGCTCGGGGAAATTGTAAATCTCCCCGTTGAAGACGACCCAGAGAGTTCCGTCTTCGTTCGGGAGGGGCTGCCTCCCCGCCAGGGAGAGGTCAAGGACGGCCAGCCGACGGGCGCCGAGACCGAGCGCTCCGTCCAGGAAGGTTCCCTGGTCGTCGGGTCCCCGGTGGGCCAGGAGGCCAGTCATGCGATCGATGGCCTCCGGGGCGATCGGCTCCCCGTTCAGATTCAGCTTTCCGGCGATCCCACACATTCCTTCAACCCTCTTATGAATGTCACGTGAAAATCGTAATCTTCGTCGGCCGGGCAGCAGGCCGCCGAGTAGAGAACCGAACCACCTTCTCCAGCGGACCAAGGAGGAACCGTAAGGAAGCTGTCGGATTGGCCCGGCGAGGTGGGCAGAACCACAGCCCATCGCCACGTGTTGTGGAGCGCCTTTGAATCGAGTGGCATCAGCCGCGCCCTTCTTGCCCGTCTTGATCGACCGGTTTCCTCCCGATCACCAAGAGGTCTCCTCGAAGGTGGGGTACGATGTAGAAGGGCAGCTTCGCCAGGTCGATGAGCCGCTGGACGATTGATTTCACGTTGTAGTGAGTGTCCTCGGCGATGGTGTGACACTGTTCAACCACCTCAAACCCGGCCCGCTGGAAAAAGTCGCTGACCTCCGCCATGGTATATTCCCGAAAGTGGGGCCTCCACTCGTCATCAGGATCGTCGTAGTCCGGTGGGATCAGTCGATCGAAGTTCGAGCGGCCGATCAAGAGCTTGAAGACGTTTCCGATTCTTGTCACGTTCGGAGTGGTCACGAGGAAGTGGCCGCCTGGGGTGCAGATGCGAAAGGCTTCGGCAAAGAGATGAGAGGGCGAAACCAAATGCTCAACAATCTCAAGAGCAAAGACGGCCTGCACGGTGTTCTCGTCCAAAGGGACGCGTGTGGGATAGCTCTTGCCTCGAAGCTGATCGTTCCGGGGGTCCAGGTTGACCGTCAGGATCTCGGCACCGCAGGTCTCGGCCATGGCCCGCCGGAAGTCGTCGGAGGTCATGAGGCCGCACCCGATCAGGCGGCACGTCTCTGGCGGGAGCGAGTGGCGGAGGAGCCTGAGAAGGCTCCCGGGGTAGGTACCCAGATCGGCCACCGTAAACGCGCCGAGTGGAAAATAGCGTGAGGCTGCCTTGATGGCCAGCCAGAGTCGATCGCGGTTTTTCAGCACATTGTGCATGGGCACACGGAAACGGCGGCGGTCCGTCGGTAAGGCGACCTCGAAGTCCAGAGGCTCGTAGTCGCGGACGAGCTGGTCGAACCGGTCTCGGCTGATCATCAGTCCTAAACCCTTACGCAGTTCTCTCACCGTGCCCCCTCATAGTCCGGACGAGGCCGTCATCTCGAGCTCCCTACGCTGGCCAGGTCAGCGAGAAGTCGGTCAACGATTTCAGGCCACGCGAATCGCTTCTGGGCTCGCTCGCGGCCTGCGGCCGCTAGCCGGGCGGCCAGGGACGAATCGGTCACGAGTGTTTCGATGGCAGCGGTCACCCTTTCTATCTTTCCCTTCGGGACTAGGATTCCTGTCCGTCCGTCGACGATCCCGGTTTCCGTTCCACCCGAATCTGTGGCTATCACCGGCACACCCGTGGCCATGGCCTCGGCGACGACGGTCGGAAGCCCTTCGATCCGGAGCGATGGATGAACAAA
>JAZFPV010000227.1:0-2873 GCA_036444795.1 Thermoplasmata archaeon | reverse complement strand
CCGGGAGGAGGCTCCCGTTCACGGTCGCCAGGAGGGTCTGGTAACCCGCGCCCATGATCTGGGGGACGAAGATGGCCAAGGGGACCAGGATGGCCGCCCCCAGCGCAGGGATGAGGTAAGGGGGGAGACGGACCCGGTCGAAGGCGTCCCCCAGGGCGAAGCGGACCCGAATCCAGAAGATGGCGAACAGGCCGGCGGCCAGCCCCAGGAGGATGAAGAAGCCCAGCTCCAGAGGCGAGCCGAGGGAGTACGTCACGGGGAGCTGGGGCCCCCGCGGAAGGAAGAGGCCGATGACGGCCGTGGCGAACACGGAGGAGATGACGAGGGGGATGAAGGAACGCGTCCGAAGCTCCAGGAGGATGAGTTCGAGGGCGAAGAGAACGCCCGCGATGGGCGCGTTGAAGGTGGCGGCGATGGCCCCCGCAGCGCCGCAGGCCAAGAGGATCTTCCGCGGCGTGTTGGCCAGCCCGAGGACCCGGGCGAGGGCGGATCCCGAGGCGGCCCCGATCTGGACAATGGGACCTTCGCGTCCCGCGGAGGCTCCGCTGCCGACGGTGAGGGCGGAGGCCACGGCTTTCAGCACAATGACTCGGGGTCGCATCCGACCCTCCTGGGCCAGGTTGGCCTCCATGACCTGCGCCACGCCCGCACCGCGTACCTCCGGGGCCAGGTAGTGGCTGATCAGGCCCACGAGAAGCCCGGCCAGCGGGAGGATGAGGACGAGGAGGATCAGGGGGTTCCCCAGTTCCGTGTAGAAGAACGTGGCATCCAGGTTGAAGATGCTCGGGTCGACCCACGGCTGGCCGAACAGCACCCCGCCGTTGTGGAAGACGGAGAGGAAGATCCAAAGGAGGTATCGGAACCCGAGGGCCGCGAAGGCCGTGATGACCCCGATGAGGGCGGCCAGGCTGCTCAGGGTGAGGTACTCTCGGACGACCTCCCGGGTAACGTAAGGATGCGGCGTGCCTACATCGTGAAGTTCCATGTTCTTGGAGGTGCCATTCCCGCGGACAGGAAAAACCTAATCGAAGTCGTAGAGGCCGTACTGGCCCTCGCGGGGGCCTTCCTCGACCTCCTCTTTCCGACCCAGCTGGGCGAGGATGCCTTTCGCGATGCCTGGGCCGATGGTGGGGATGCGAGCGAGGTCGTTGATCTCCATCGTCCGGATATCCTCCTTCGTCTTGATGCCCCGCCCGAAGAGCGCCCGCGCCCGGACCCGTCCCACGCCGCGCAGGCTGACAAGGTCCAGGAGTTCCTCCTTAACCCCGTATCCCATGCGAGCCATGAGGCGTGCCAGGGGCCGGAGGCGTTTCTTGTTGAAGAGGCGCCCGAGTTCGTGCATGGCATAAAGGAGCCACTCGGCCATCTGGACCATGCGTCGGATGTCCCCCGGTCCCACTCGGAACTTCTTCGTGATATCGTCCTCGGGGACTTCCTCCATCCAGTCCTCGAGGAGAGTGGCCGTCTTCACCTCAGAGAGGAGAAATTCTTCGTCGTCCGGCTCGATGAAGTACGTCTCCGTGGCCGCCTTCTCTTCCACCCACGCGTAATCCTTACGCCCGAGATACAGGGTCGGCATGTCGGGAGTCGCGGCGACCGCGTGGAGGTAGGAGAAGTTCTCGCCCGTTGTCTCCGACTTGAGCGCATCTCGGAGGACGACCGCGGAGAGCGGGTCGACATACAGGTCGGAGGTCCGCCGGCCGAAAAGAGTCGGTTTCAAGGTCTCCTCGCGCCGTGTCATCTCCTCCTCTTCGAGGAAACGCAGGACGTTTTCGATCGCCTCCTCCATGAGGGTGACGTCGCGTTGGTAGGCGTAGAAGGTCCGCTCCATGAAGGCCCGGAGTTCCTTCTCCGTCTGGACGTGGCCGGTCGCGATCGCGGCCAGGAGGTGCATACGAAGCGCCGGCTCGCTCCCGAGCTTCGACTCGATGGCCTCCGGCCCCGCGAGGATGTAGTTGTCCATCAACTCGGAGATGTCCTCCTCGTAGCGGGCCAGCAGGATGGCCTCACCGAACTCGTCGTACTGAGGGCGGCCCGCGCGTCCGGCCATCTGCTTGATTTCGAGGATGGGGATGAAGTTGTAGCCGTAATTGGGCTCGTAGCGGCGGACGTCTCGTATAATCACACGGCGCGCAGGGAGGTTGATTCCTGCGGAATTGTGCACGGCAAATGCGAAGGAACAAACGTAGCTCTCATCACCTTCCACATGAAGGTTGTACAGGTAGCCCTCATACGGAAGGTCCGTGACTTGACGGACCGGAGATCTGAACGAGCCGTCCACGAGATTCTTCGTATTGTAGGTCCGATTCCCCCTGGAAAGGGATTCGGAATCGACCCCCATCACCTCAGTCAGGAAACGGCGCCCCTGCTTGCCAGAGAGAGCGAGATGATACTGTAGGTGTTTGCCCATCCCCCGGGGCTGGGTAACACGCGTGGAAGGCATGTAACCAAGCCGTCTGAGCATCCGACCGAGCTGTTCAGCTAGGCGGGGAGAGACAGTCGTGTATCGAGAGTGGGCAAAATGTTCGGGATCGATGGTCCCGTCCCCCCGCCATGCCCCGCGTATGAGCCCCCTTAGGATGCTAATGGGGGCATGAAGCCAACCCTCGGGGAAGTGCTTGTTTGGGGCTCCTCGCCCGAATTCTTCGTCAAGGAAGCTGGCGAGGACACGGGAGCAGCAAACGACGCTCCGACGATGTCGCGTGTTGTCACGAACCCGTGGCACGCAATGGAAGACGCTTTGCATCTGACTTGAAATGAATTCAGTGAGGTCATCCTCGTAGGTGGCGATGGATAATACGAAAACGCCGTTTCTTCCCGTAGGCCCTTCCGCCGCATATAGCCCAAAGAACTCGTCTGTCGACTCATCTAGC
>JAZFPV010000226.1:0-6405 GCA_036444795.1 Thermoplasmata archaeon | reverse complement strand
GGACATTGCCAACTACACCATCTTCAGCAAGCTGGCTCGGGAGACCCGGAAGTTCAATCTGATCCTCGCCCTTGTCGACCAGCGCCCCTCCAAGATCGACGACGAGGTCCGAAGCCAGCTGGCAAATCGATTGGTGATGTCTCTCAAGGAACCAAGCGACGTGGCCTCGTCCCTAGCCGGCGTTCCCGACCGTTCCATGTGGGAAACCATTATCTCCACCATCCCCGCCCGGGTCGTGACCGTACTGGGCGATGCCATTCGCATCCCCACCGTCATCGACATCATGCGCTACGACGACCTCAATGTTCGCGACCATTTGCTGGGGGGGAGCGTCACCCACGCGAAGCTGGAGGGCCTCGCGGCCCGATCGGACGAAGTGTTGGAGCCTGAAGGATGAGGGCGGTACCCAAAACTATAATCGAGACCCCCACCCGGTTCTTTTGAGATCCCTTGCTCCAGGTCATCGAGCCCTTCCCGTTTCTCGCTCTCGCTCTCTCCTTCACCGCCTCCGTCTATCTCGCCGTGGGGGTTATCCTCGCCTACCTGGGCAGGGCGATTTGGGGCCGTCTCATGACCCTGATTGGCCTCATTCTGGGAGGATCCGTCGGATACCAGTTCGGCCTCCTCCTCATCCCCGGGTTCGGAGGCATCGCCCTGGCCGTCGTGGGAGCCCTGCTGGGCGCCATGCTCTTCACCTTCCTCGTCGAGGTTACCCTTGCGGGGATGGCGGGGTTCCTCGGCCTCTACGTGAGCTATCGCAGTCTTGTGGACCTCGGCGTCCTGAATCCGAGCCTGGCCCTCATTGCGGGCCTGATCGTCATGCTCGTGGTCTTCTCCATCGCGTTCTACTTCATGGATCGGATCATGAGCTACGTGACGGCCCTGGTGGGGGCCGTGTTGGGGGGGGTGGGGCTGTTCCTCCTGACCAACGACCTCCCCCTCAGTGTGTCGGCTGCCGTGGGGATGGGCATCTCCGGGGCGGTGGTGCAGGAGGTCCTGGTGAAGCCCTATATGGCCCGCCTCAAGAAGACGCCCCGAGCCGCCGCCCAGCCCCGGAAAGAGTAGCCACTTTCGGCGACCCCCCTCCTCCCGGGCCTTATATCTCCTCCCCGTCGCACCTCCGAGACCGTTCCGACGGGAGGACACATGAAGATGGAGCTGAGGGCCAGCCCTCCTCGACTTTACACGGGGAACCGGATCCTCGACGGATTCCTTGGAGGCTTCGCCCCCGGCCGTCTGACCTTCCTCAACAGCGCCAGCCCCTTCGTCCACGACCTTGTCTTCACCATGACGGTCCGCCACGTGCTGGACTTCGACCGGGATGCAGTTTTCGTCGACGGAGGGAATTCCATCAACCCCTACGCCCTTGCCTCCCTGGCCAAGCGGTTTGGGAGCACGCGCCAGGAGGTTCTGGGTCGTATCCGGGTCGCTCGAGCCTTCACGGTCTACCAGATGACCTCCCTCCTTCTGGAGTCCCTGGAGGAGGAGGTCCGGGCGGGCCCGGGTCTCCTGGTCCTCTCCCGTCTACCCGATCTCTTCTTGGACGAGGAGGTGGAGTACCAAGAGGCGTATCATCTGCTCCGCCGGGGTCTGCGGAAGGTACGGGAACTCGTGCGGGAGGAGGAGCTGATCGGGATGATGACGAACCTCGGCCTGTCGCAACTCTTCCGCCGGCGGGGCATCGGCAACCTTCTCCATCAGATGGCGGACCGGACCGTCCGGATTCGCTACGTCAAGGGGGGCCTCCTCCTCTCTTTGCCCGAGGAGAACCGGAGCCTCCGCTTCCTTCCCGTCCGGCCCGATCAGGCCGTGCTCGAGGACTACGGAGAGATGGGGGCGGGCGCGATGGTCGTGCCCAAGGTTCTGCGTGGTTCCCTTCGCAACACGATGCGTCGGACGCGCCAGATCGAGCTCCCCGCTTTCTCCTGAAGTCACTTTCGCTCCTCTCCCCTCGGAACCTTAAGGAGGGGGAGGTCCTCCAACGACCATGGGTCGGACGGTTCCCACGTATCGGGTGCACCTGGAAGGGATCCTGGGGTCCTGGATGGACTACCGACGCGCGTTGCGGGAGAAGGACCGGGTGCTCTTCGACGCGGTGGCCTTGAAAGCGCGACAGCACGCCTCGGCCGCCAGCTTCTGTGCCCACCTGGACCCTGTCGAGACCGCGCTCCTCTCGGTCCTCATCGAGATGCAGCGGGAGATTCAGGAACTGAAGGGACGAGGGGCGCGGGAGTAGGCTTCACGAAGCAAAGACGACCTCGGCCTCTCGATCGAGGAAGCGCCCCAGGTTCGCCGCCTCCTCCCCCACGGCCTGGCGGACCTCCCGGTCGATCGGCTCGAATGGCTCCAACGTCACCGTCAAGCGCTTCCCGGTTGCTTTCTGCGTCCAGACTCCGATGACGCGCCCGTTAACGAGGATCGCCTGAGAGATCCAGCCGGCTTTCCGGTAGACGCGCTTGTAGTACGTTGGGTCCACGAGGTGCCCCTTGTCCTTGTGTCCTAGAAGGTAGACATCAAAGTACGGGAGAAGGCGGACCGAGGTTCCCGCGTCCCCCCCGGCCGGGATCTGGTCGAGCTCGTTGGCGAGGAGATGTGCCTCCTTCCCGTCCACCATGACCTTCTGGAGGTCATCCTTCGCCCGCTCCCAGATCTCTCGGACGATCCCCATTCGCATCCCCGACCAGTTGCCGAAGTCCTGGGGGGTGGCGGGACCGTAGGCATGGAGGTACCGTCTCAGCAGCTCCGTCTCCGCCTGCTCCGAGGAGCCCATCGACTGGGCGCCCAGCCAGTCGTCGAGGAGGACGAAGGTGATTTCCTGTCCCTGGTTGGGGCCAAAGCACACCTTTCCCTCGATGGTGGCCAGGCGGATCACGCCGCCGTAGCCGTGCTCCACCCACTTCCTCGCCCGTTCCCCCAGCCGCTCCACGACCGCCTCGCCCAGTTGGCGGCGAGTCAACGGGCCCGAGGACAGGGCCTCTTCTGCCGCGCGAGGCATCGCCCGGAAGTCATCCTCCCGCAGGCCGTAACGCCGCATCCACTGCCGTTCCCGAAAGAGCCCCTCCTTCCGGAGGCCGAGGAGGTAGATGCTCAAGTCGTCCGCCGAGATGAGGTGGACCGTACCACGCATGACCCACAGCTTGACCAGAGTCCGGTCTTCCCAGAGCGCTCTGTCCACGTCTTCCCGTGTTAGCCCCATGACTCGAGCCCAAAGGGATGCCTTGGCGGCGGATTCCAGTTGGGCCTGGATCCCGCCGACATCTCGGACCACCGAAGGGACCTGGGCCCGGGGGGCCCGGTGGAGGAGGTGATGATGACGAATCCGAAACCCCGCGATCTCGGCAGCGGAAAGTTCGATCGCGGAACGATCTTTCGTCTTCTTTCACCCTCCAAGGCGTCCAGGAAGTTCAAAATGGTGCGCTGGAAACCTTTAAAGATGGCACACTTCATAATATTCTAATGGTAACGGAGGAGCGGATCGCGGAGATTCTGGAGGGCTACGACGACCTTGTCTTAGCCACCGTCTGCTCCCACTCCTCCCTCCAGATTTTCCACGGAGCCCGCCAAGAAGGATTCCGAACCCTCGGCATCGCGATTGGGCAGCGGCCGAAGTTCTACGACGCCTTCCCTCTCGCCCGCCCGGATGACTTTCTGATTGTGGACGCGTACGAGGACCTGCCGCGCCACGCGGAGGAGCTCGTGGACATGGGTGCCGTTGCCGTCCCCCACGGCTCCTTTGTGGAGTACCTCGGCGCGGAGGTCTTCGCCGATCTCGAGGTCCCGACCTTCGGCAATCGTCGCGTCCTCGGCTGGGAGTCGGACCGAGACAAGCAACGGTACTGGCTCTCCAAGGCAGGAGTCGACATGCCGGCGAAGATCGAGAGTCCCGATGCCATCGACCGCCCCGTCTTCGTGAAGTACTACGGGGCGAAGGGAGGTCGCGGCTCCTTCATCGCGAAGAACTACGAGGACTTCCTGGAGCACATCGACAAGAGCCAGCCCTACACGATCCAAGAGTACGTCGTCGGCACCCGCTACTACGTTCAATTCTTTTACTCCCCTCTGGGGGAGGAAGGGTACCGCCTGAGTAAGGGCACCTTGGAGATGATGGGGGTCGACCGACGCGACGAGTCCAACATCGATGAGATGTACAAACTCGGGGCCCAGGAGGGACTCAAGAAGCTCGGCGTCTACCCGACCTTCGTCGTGACCGGCAACATCCCTGTCGTCCTACGGGAATCCCTCCTCCCGAAGGCGGTGGAGATGGGCGAGAAGGTGGTGGAGACCTCCATCGATCTCTTCGGGGGCATGATTGGCCCCTTCTGTCTGGAGACCATCGTGACAGACCAGCTGCAGTTCAAGGTCTTTGAAATCTCCAGCCGCATCGTCGCGGGGACGAATCTATTCGTCGCAGGCAGCCCCTACTCGGAGCTGGTGGAGCCCGGGATGTCCACGGGGCGGCGCATCGCCCGTGAGCTTCGCCGCGCCGAGAAGACAGGATCCCTTCACGAGGTCGTCTCCTAACCGTTGGAACGGACAGGCCGGTCGTTTTTTCCAGCGATTTTGAGGCCGATACGATTTTATCTGGATGAAGCAAGGGCGGACCCCGTGACCGGCCACGATCTCCTAGCCTCGACGATCCTCGTGATAGGGCTAATGACGGTGGCGATGGTGGGGATGTTTCTCTACCTTCGCCTCCTTCGATCGGGCTACTTTGCTCGACGCCGCAAGGCCCAGGAAGACCAGGGCGTGGAGGTCGACCAGGCATACAATGCCATGATCACCTCGGAAGCAATTTCCCGTGAGCTGCAGGAGAGAGGGTTCCAGAACACGCACGCCACCGCGCTGGTCCAGGAGGCCCGCCAGGCGTACCTCGAAGGGAACCCGGACCAGGCGGAGGCCCTTTCCTCCCAGGCGCGGACGATTTTCCAGGAGGCCCTGCGTGAGGACCACCCTGATCATGCCGCATCCCGAGAGGAAGAAATCCCCGAGAGCAAGCCGATCCTGGGCAAGGAGTTTCCCAAGCACTCCGTGGAGGCCAAGTTCCTCCTCCGCGTGATCGAGGGGCGTGTCAAGCGAACCAAGAAGGCTTCGAAGCGAGGGAAGAAGGCCCGTGACCTCTGGAAGCAGGCGAACACAGCGTACGAAGAGGAACGTTATTCGGACGCCCTGACGTACGCCGTGCAATGCCGGAGGCTCTTGGATGGGATGGCACCCAAAGCGGCGAAGCCCAAGCCGAAGTGTCCTGATTGCAGCGCCCCTCTCCTGACCGCGGACGACTTTTGCGGGAAATGTGGAGCAAACCTGAAGGACGCTTCGGGGTGCCCCGCCTGCGGTGCCTCTCTCGTCGACGGAGACCGGTTCTGCCGGGGGTGCGGGGCGGCCGTCGAGGCGCTGGCGCCCACACCGTGAGACGCGACCGGGCCGGAGGCGCCCCCTCTGATTCGGGCGAGAAACGTTATTACCTGGTAGGAAACCTGTCCTCTCGTGGTGCCATGAGCGAAGAGATCAATGAGGTTATGTCCTCCGTGCTGAGCACGGATCAGGTTTCCGCTGTCGTTACCCTGAAAGTCGACACGAAGGAGGCCGACCGGATTGCAGGAGAGATCGCCCAATTCGACCCCATCGAGGACCTCTTTCTTGTGACCGGGGACACCGACATCGTCGCCAAGGCGCGTTTCCGGGATTACAAGGAGTTGAAGGAGTTTCTACTGCAGTCCCTGGCCCCCATCGCTGGGATCAAGGATACCAAAACGCTTATCGTGGTAATGACATACAAAGAACGCGGAGTGGCCCAGTGAGCCCGGCCAGCGTCCTGAAGTTGGAAGCGGAGAGAGTGCGGTGGAGACTGACCAGAAACTCAAGCAGGTTCTCGACGGTCTCGGTCAGCTGGCAGAGGACACGTCCGTCCCCCGCAACATTCGTCGCGGCGCGCTGAATGCACGGGAGCTGTTGCTCAAGGAGGAGGACGCGCTGGACGTGCGGGCCGCCAGCGCCATCTTCATTCTCGACGAACTGGCCAACGACCCAAACATCCCCCTCCACGGGCGGACCTTGATTTGGAACATCATCAGCCAGCTCGAAACGGTCAAGTAACGTCTCCCGCCATCGAACGATGCAGTCTCCCTGTGCAATGATGGATATCTGACCACCGCTTCTGAGGGATCGATGGTGCAAGCCATTGGCCCCATGACGGGAAGGACGTGCGTGGTTACCGGTGCGAATTCGGGCATCGGGAAGGCCACTACGACCGGCCTTGTGAGGCAGGGCGCGCACGTCGTGATGGTCTCTCGGGATGGTCCACGGGGCGAGGCCGCCCAGGCCGAAATCCAGTCCGTCACCGGGAACCCATCCGTCGATCTGCTCCTCGCCGATCTCTCGTCCCAGACGGCGGTTCGAACCCGCGCC
>JAZFPV010000225.1:0-2992 GCA_036444795.1 Thermoplasmata archaeon | reverse complement strand
AGACATTGCCCCGGATGGCCGCCTCTTCTTCACCGAGCGGCCTGGAAGGATTAAGGTTTTAGCGCCTGGAGGATCCGAACCCATACTCCTCGCCACAATGTCGGTGGCTCACGAAGGGGAAGGAGGACTCTTGGGCCTCGCTCTGGATGGGAACTTCTCCCAAAGCGGCGTCCTGTTCGTTTACTACACCTACCGAGATGGGAAGAGGCTCTGGAACCGCGTGGTCCGGCTAACTGAAAAAGAGGGGCGGCTCGTCAGGGAGAAGACCCTGCTCGATCGAATCCCCGGCGCTCCGGTCCATAATGGGGGACGGATCAAGGTTGGCCCGGATGGCCGGCTGTACATCACCACGGGTGACGCCGCCAATCGGTCGCTCGCGCAGGATCTGAAATCGCTCGCAGGGAAGATTCTGCGGATCAACCTCGATGGGTCGATTCCCCAGGATAATCCCTTTCCCGGGTCTCCCATCTATTCCTACGGACATCGCAACCCGCAGGGGATCGCGTGGCATCCGATGACCAAGGCCCTCTTCATCACCGAGCACGGCCCCATCGGCCATGACGAGGTCAACCTCATACATCCCGGCAAAAACTACGGCTGGCCTTCGATAGCCGGCTGGGGAGGTTTCTCCACGTTCGTGGATCCGATCCTTGAATCCGAAGATGGAACGTGGGCTCCGGCCGGGGCCGTCTTCTACCGCGGTGATCTCCTCTTCGCCACGCTTCGCGGAGCGCACCTGCACCGAGTTGTCCTCGCCCCCAACCATACCCAGGTCCAATCTGAGGAACACCTCTTCTTCCAAGAGATCTACGGGCGACTCCGGGATGTGATCCAAGGTCCAGATGGATTTCTGTATGTCGCTACCAGTAATCGCGATGGCCGTGGCGGCCCCGCCCCAGACGATGATAGGATCCTGCGCCTCGTGCCTGTACGATAACCCTTTGTAATACTCACCAAGACTCCGCGGAAAAGTGCAGGCGAGCGGAGACAAGACTGGTGAGGGGGCCAAAGAAAGGAGAGCCTCGCGATGAATGCGGGGTCAGCAAGAATGCTGATACTCCCTGGCGTCGCGCTCTGCCTTTTTGCGGGGTGCCCTATGGTCGGCGTAAAACCCGGTCCCGAGACCTCGGAAATAGTCCGGCGTGGGGAATTGCCTGCGGCGGTGGAGGGGTTCCGGAAGACCGGCCTGCCCAAAGAGAGGCTCGATTTCGATAGCCTGATAAAGGAATTCCCTCCCCGACCGAAGGGATTCACCGAGGCCAGGCTCGTGCCCTGGAAGCACGTTTCAGGAGCACTGACTGATGAACGGGCGCGAGAGATCCTGGACGCGGCCCTGGCGGATCGAGGCGTCCGCAAGCTGCTGGGCGAGCGATTCGTCCACATCGATACGGGCGAGGTCCGGCCGGAAAAGGGCCAGGAGCAAAAGCCGTCGGATCCGTTGGTCGTCGAGGTCACCTTCTATAGCTACTCCAACAACGTCACTGTCGAGGTGAAGATGGCGGAGACGAAGGTTCGCAGCGCGACCGCTGTCGAGGTGTATCAACCCCCCGCCCCCCCCGAGGAGGTCGAGATGGCCGCCGGCCTCGTTCGACGCGATCCGCAGATGAGCAGGAAGGTCGCGGGACTCCGGGCGCGAGGAATTGTCACGCCGGGCATTCGAGGTCGACCAGGCCAGGGGCACCGCATCCTGTACGTGACCTTCAGACCGCCCGGCTCGAACACGCCCGCCTATTGGGCGACCGTGGATCTTACAGACCAAAAGGTCCTCGCGGCCGGTCCGGCGGGACCGAGGAGGTCGAGGAAGTAGGTCCCATGCAGAAAGGTGCCGTTGTTCTGTCTCTCTTGTGGGTGTTAACGGTCTGGCTTCCCGCCCATGCGGATCCGAGGTCGGGCAGCACGACTTGGGGTCCGTGGAGCTTCCACTGGATTGTGGGAAACAACAAGGAAGGGCTTGAGATTCACAACGTCCGCTTCAACGGCGTGATGGTGATCAAGAAGGCGAGCCTTCCAGTGATGCGCACGTCGTACCGCGAGGACCCCTCTCCCGAGTTCGTCCCCGCCTGTGGTCCGTACCAAGACCGGATCAAGTGGCGGAACATGAAGAAGACCACCTGTCAAGCCGCAAAGGTGTGCCAGCGGCAGTGGCGCGACGAGGTGTTGGAGCTCGGGGCGTTCTCCGAAATCGGTGAGTACGATCTCTACCAGGCCTGGTACTTCGTGAAGTCCGGGCGGCTGGAGGCGCGGCTCTGGGGGAGGGGGCTGTCCTGCGACGTGGATCACCATCATCATCCGTACTGGAGGATAGATTTCGACATCAACAGCCCGGTTAACCAGGTCTGGCGTTTCCAGAAAAGCTCCCCCAGCGTGTCGTTCCCGGACGAATGGACGGAGTACGAGAGAGAAACGAACGAAGTCAAGGCGGCGGCAAAGTCGGACATTGGCTGGTGGGTTCAGGACAGTGAGTCGGCGCGCTTCGTGATCGTAAAGTCCCGTGAAACCCGCGAGAGCGGCCCTGCGAACTGGTTCTCGACCAAGGACGTCGGGGTTCGACGCTATCACCGCAGCGAAGACAAGGGATGGAGATTCGGGCCAACTAGACACTTGGGCTATCTCAACAACGAGTACCTTTGGAATCGGGATATCGTGTTTTGGTTCGTTGGACACCTGTACCACGAGGCCGCCGAAGGACCGGAACTGTGGCACTCAGTGGGCCTCACGATCTATTTGGCGGGCTATTAGCGCTAAACCGAAAAGCGACTCATGTGCTCTTTTTCGGCTCCGGCATGCCCAGATCCCGACACATCTTGCGAGCGAAAAAATCGTTCATCTCCCGATGACGTGGCCTCGAGAATCAGCCTCAGCGCTTCCTTGAGATTTGTGCGCGCCTCCTTCAGCGTTCTCCCCTGCGTGCGTCATATGGCATTAGCTCCGCCTAAGGCGGGAGGAGAGCGAGAGGACAAGCTCTGGAACTTTGATCAGAACTGGGCTTGGA
>JAZFPV010000224.1:0-2330 GCA_036444795.1 Thermoplasmata archaeon | reverse complement strand
CCACGGCCCCAGCTCCTAGGCGGAGCGACGACGCCATAGCATTCGCTACGGCTAGGAGCTCCAACAACGGAGATGGGGTCGTGCCACCGCAACCCTTCAACTTGTATGGTCATTCCCTTCCTGTGCGTGGGCACATGGCGGTTGTGCGGTTGATCCTGCGTCTCTCCTCCTCGGAGTAGCTTTGCTACGCCTCGTCGTCGTTCCTTGTCTGAACGCGCACAAGCGCCATGTGCGCGACCCGCTGCAGCTCTTCAACAGCCTTCTAGGAGGGCTCATCCTGGCCTTCGGACCGCCCCGCCTGTCCCGCCTCCCCCGTCAGACCGGCGAGCGTTTCGCGCGCATGCGAAACATGTTCGGAGGCTTCCTGGCCCGCCGGGGCGTTCTCGAGGAATGCGCGTAAATGGGGAACCGCCTCGGTTTCGCGGCCGCTCCGGACAAGCAGGAAAGCCAGCCCATAGTGGGCTCCCGCGGATTGCGGGTCTTTTTGGAGAACGTGCCGATAGGTCTTTTCGGCCTCCTCCGTCATCCCGATTCGTGTGTAGGCGATCGCGATCTGTTGGAGCACCACGACATCACCGGGGGACGCCTTCAGCGCCAGGCGAAAGGACGTGAGGGCCTCATGGATCTTGTCCTCCGCGATGAGCGCGAGGCCCTCATCGTAATATGCGACTCGTCCGGTCGAGCCGGAGTCGCCGAAAAGCTTGTTCCACCACGCCATGGAGAGGAAGCTCGGCCACGAGTGAGAGTGCGGCGAATCGAGACATTTTCCAGTCCCGAAACACATGTATCGATCCGGGTCGAAGTTAGACGGGCCCGAAATCCGGCGCAACGAGGCCTTTACTGACCACCACAGCCGTGTCCTCGGACGCGAGCACATCACACCCCTCGGATCTCAGCGCGCGCTCCCACTCCCCCACCGCGCCCGACGCGCCCCAAACGGCGATCCGCCCGTCGCGGGCCACCACACGAGCCAGTTCGCCGGCCATCGATGGTTCACCGGCCATCGATGGTTCACCGGCCATGGGCGACTCACGTTCCGCAAGGAGCCCGACCCCGCGTAGGCTCCCATCGCTGAACGGGAGCGAGACCCCTGCGTCGAGCCGGCTTACGCCCTCCCCTTCTTCCCAGCCGCGGAGGCCTGGTGCGACTCCGACGAACTCGACGTCCGGAACCAACGCGGCGAGCGCGGTCGCGTGTCCCGCCACGTCCCCGATCAGTGCCACATTCCCCCGGCCGCCGGTGAGGCCGAGGAGCGCGGCAACCTCCATCGCCGATGGAGAAGCGGGGGGGCCGACGTCCGGGGCGTCCTCCCGGGTTTTCCGCGGTGGGGGTCGTAAGTCGCCGAATCCCCCCTCGACGGGGTAGCGGTCACGACAGTTCGGGCATCCCAGCGATCCCTCGATCACCCGCCTGTTCTCGAGGTGGTCCGCAATGAGGATCAAGCCGAACCCCGGCCCACAGCGGGGGCAGATCAGCAGATCCGTAAGCAGGATATGCATGCCACCAAAGCTGAGACGCCCTCTAGCGGATTCAACAAGGGATTCAACAAGGGTTACTGAGAGAGAGGATTGTGGTCGGTCATGCAGAGCCGCAGAAACTCGTCGCGGGTCATTTGGTTCTCGAGAAACGACCCGCGCATGGCGGACGTGATCGTCTTCGAGTTCTGCTTTTGCACACCCCGCATCATCATACAGAGATGGTAGGCCTCTACCACGACGCCCACACCCTCCGGCTCCACCCTTTCCCAGATCGCTTGGGCGATCTGCTCCGTCAACCGCTCCTGCACCTGAAGGCGGCGGGCGTAGACGTCGACCAGGCGGGCGGTTTTGGACAACCCCACGATCTTACCCTTGGGGATGTAGGCGATGTGGACCTTGCCGAAGAAGGGGAGTAAATGGTGCTCGCACAGCGAGTACATCTCGATGTCCTTCACCAGAACCATGTTCTGGTGGCAGTCCTCGAAGAGGGCCCCGTTGATGACGTCTTCGGACTTCATCGCGTAGCCCTGAGTGAGAAACGCCAGGGACTGCGCCACCCGCTCAGGGGTCCGTTTGAGACCCTCCCGGTCGGGGTCGTCTCCCAGTCGCCGGATCATCTCGGCCACGAGCTCCTCGAACGTGGCACCCGTGAGATCGCTACTCACCGGTGTACTCCACGTAGTGGCGGGGCGTTTCCCAGAGTGTGAGCTTCGCCAGCTTCACACCGGCGGGCATGTGGTCGACGAGCCGGTCCCAGATCGCGACAATGATGTTTTCGGCAGACGCGATGTGTCCCTCCATCCACGGCACGTCGAGATTCACGTTCTTGTGGTCCATGTCCTCTACGACGCG
>JAZFPV010000223.1:0-3493 GCA_036444795.1 Thermoplasmata archaeon | reverse complement strand
AGCTTTGTGTAGTCGTTTCGGAGGCCTCTGACGTGCAGCGCGCTTGCCGCGAGGAAGGACCCGTTGAGGACTGTCTTCGGAGAGGGGAGAATTGCGTCCGCTGAGAATCGCCCCGATCCTAGCCTCGAACGCGATTGCGCGTTGCGGTCTTCTCCTTCAGGGGGGCCGGGGTTCTCATAGAACTCTCCGCCGCCCTTCGAATGCTGGGGGCCGCCGCCTCCACGTAGGCATGGATCATCTCGTCGTTTTTCCCGATCCAGTCCGCAAGGAGCACCACAGGAAGCATCACTGCACTGAAGGGAAAGTACTGCTCGGGATCCGGGTAGGCCGAAGACACAATCTCGAGCCCCCGAGAGGCGATGCTGGCCAGGCGCACGATGTGCGTGCGAGAGTCATCGAGCGTCAGGTCGGGCTTGAACCCCTGCAGCGAACGGAGGGGGCGGAGCTCCTTCTCCCGCATGGCGACCAAAGAGAGGTTGGCCAACCCGTCGCGAAGATCTTGGTGGATGCCTCCCACGGTATTCAGGAGGATGATCACGGTGTCGTACAGCGACCAGCCCTTGAGCAGGGTCTTCAGTTTTCTCGCGGGGAGACGACGATCCACAAAAGAGGCGTCAATGAGATTCAATCGGGTCGCCCCGCCGATGTAGCTGGAGAGGCGCTCATACCAGGTGAGGGAACCATCGGCCGCCGGGAAGCTTTCGGCGATGGAAGCGAGCTTGGGGAGGTCCAGCGTCGCTTCTTTCTGGAACATCGTCAAGGCCTGGCCCAGGGCGGCCCGCTCCTCCAGCTTCTCCATCTCGTAGAAGAGGCGACCCCCATGAGGCGAGTCGTGAAACAGCCGATTGAAGTGGAGAGTAATCCTGACAATGGTCTCGAAGAGGTCCAGCTGCTCCTGGCCGAGGCCTCCCATCAGCCGCTTCATGAAGGCGTTGGGATTCAGCGAGGGATCCGTCATCGATGAGAGGACGAGGTGGTAGAGATCCTTTGCTTCGAGGTAACCGGAGGGCCCCTTGTCGATGACGTCGTCCAGGATGCCCTCCTGGCACGCGTAGAGTACCTTGGCCACCAGGGCCCGCTTCAGGTTGTCCTCGCTCATCCGACCGGCGTACATGCGGGACATCATGCAGGATCCGGCAGCGAATCGGAGGTCCTGCGGGTAGTTCCAGGCCAGATCCGTCGTCTCCAGGAGGGCCTGGTTGGAGAACCCCCGGGGTCGAAGGTCGACCAGGACGGCCCCCGCACTGCCTGCCATGGTCCGCACGTGGTCCTGGGTCCGTTTCAGATGATGCCGGAAGAGGCCTTTGTCGACCCCCAGGTCGAAGTGATCGATGAGGCCAAGCGCGTACCCGCCGAGCTTGGAAACGTTTCCCGCGATGCGCTCGACATCGGCGGGGCTGAGGGCCACCTCTCGGCTGAGCATTGTCCTCCTGCGCAGCGCGCGAGAAAGCCGTGGGTCCCCGGGTGTCTAAAGCCGCGTCTAAGAAATTCAGGGATGATTCTCAATGTCGAGGCCAGGGGCCTCTGTGAATTGATAACCACGGGTCACCTCCTTTTATAGGTCCCAAGGCGAGAATGCGAGGCTAAAACACGGGGCGATTTCCATTCTCGAGGTCCTCGCAGCGGCAGCGGCTGTTTTCCTCTCCGTGGTGCTAGTGGCCGCTCTCGTTCGGCAGAGGACCGGGAAAGCGTTTCAGAAGAAACTGCTCATCGGGGCGATCCTCCTGCTCCTGGCCGCCGTCGTCTCCAACCTCGTCATCAACTTCGTGCTGCGACCGGGGAGTCCGGAAGGGATCATCGTCCTCAGCAAACGAGTGCAGGGCACTTTTGACATCCTCTTTGCGCTCGCTATCGGCGCGTTTCTCGTGGTGATGACGCGACCTCAGATCAACACGTTTCGGGACTTCCAAAGCTACTTAGTGAGCGAGTTCCCGAACTCGTACCACATCTACGCCTTCATCCAGGGACTCGCAATCTTTAGCATCCTCACGACCAGCGCCACGGTGGAATTCACCGGGCTGACGACATACATCATCACCTTCCCGCCTTGGTTCCTGGTCATGATGCTGGTGGCTGCCGGGAGCTACCTGATTTACGTGCCCTACAATCTTCTGGGGTACCTGCGCACCACAAACCCTGCCCCCCGCGTCAAGCGGAACACCTACCTCATTCTCGTGGCGTTGCAGGGCTACTCCGTCACCGAAGTCCTCACCGAGGTGGTCCTCCCCAATATGGGTATCGACATCCGTCTCCTGGGATTCCTCATTAACGTCGGCCTTCTGTCTCTCGTGGCCTTCGCGCTGCGGGAACGGGGCTTTGTGCAGGAGTTTCTGGTCCCGGTCCCCGAGGCGCATCTGGACACCGCCCCGAGCTTCGACCTGGATCGTGGCTTCGCCTACCTCGTGCCGGAGGACAACCCCTCCCACAGCCTCGAAATCTTCACGGACATGGTCACCCACGGGGTCCGGGGACTCTGTGTGACCCGTCAACCTCCCGACCGGGTGGCCCAGGCCTACGGGTTGGAGAAGACCCCCATCCTCTGGCTCAGTCGCCTGGTGAACGACCCGAATTGCGTCCGCCCGACACCCCCTGAAAACGTCGCGATGGCCATTGACCACTTCCTCGAGCGGAGCAAGGGCAGCGTCGTCCTGCTGGATGGGGTGGAGTATCTGATTGCCCACAACGACTTTCCCTCCATCCTGACCCTGCTCCACGACCTGAACGAGAGGGTGTCCCTCACCGATGCCGTGCTCCTGCTTCCGGTGGACCCCCACGCTATCGAGGAGCGGGAGTTCAACCTGCTCAAGCGGGACCTCCGGGTTCTGTATCCTGGCACGCCCTCCACGGGGCAAGCCTCCGGTGAAGTCCCTCGGAAGCCCTATGTCAGCGGATGAGCGCCTCCGGTCCCGTCTAAGGGTTGAACCCGCTTCTTTAAGCCGGGGACCCCCCTAATCTCGGTGTCACCATGGACGAACTCGACAGCATCCGGAAGAAGAAGCTCCAGGAGCTCGAGGAACGGGCCGAAAGGCCGACCCCGGGCACCCGAGGAGAGCCCTTCAAGCTTCACGACGCCACCTTTGACGACGAGGTGGCGAAGCATGACCTCCTTCTGGTGGATTTCTGGGCCCCATGGTGCGGTCCCTGCCGCATGGTTGCTCCGGTCGTCGAGAAGCTCGCGGCGGAATACCAGGGACGGGTGGCCTTCGGAAAGCTCAACACGGATAACAACCAGATGACCGCGATGCGGTTCCGAGTGATGTCGATCCCCACGCTCATCCTGTTCCAGAACGGCAAGCCGGTGGACCAGATCATCGGCGCGGTCCCCAAGCAGCAGCTTGAGAAGATGCTCAACCAGCACCTGACCTAGGCCGAGCCGTCCCCTTCTACCACTTTGGTCACGCGCTCGACGATCTCGGCGAAGGCCTTGGCGGCATCCGAAGCCGGCTGCGAGAGGACGAAGGGTTTCCCCGCATCCCCGCCAATGACGATTTCC
>JAZFPV010000222.1:0-2304 GCA_036444795.1 Thermoplasmata archaeon | reverse complement strand
CCACCATGAGGGCGTCATACCCGCTGGGGAAGCCGGCCTCCCGTACTTCGCGGAGGAAGATGGGGCGGCGGAAGAGCCGCTGCAGAATCACAATGGCGAGACGGGCCGCCTTCCGCTCGTCCCCCTCGATGTCACGGGCGATGTCCCCGAGCATCTCGTATAGGTTACGCTCGCGTCCGCCCGCGAGGCCGTAGACCTTGGCGGGGGGGATCTCCCGTTCCCGGACGTAGCCGAGGTCGGAGAGGGCTCGCAGGTAGCCGGTGACCAGGAGGCGGTGGAGCTTGTAACCGTCATCCTCCAACCGGCGGGCCAGGCCGCTGATGGAGGTCTCCTCCCGCTTGAGATAAGATAGAATGAGCTCCTTGAGGTTGCGTTCCGGAACGAACACCGGCTCCCCCGATCGCTGGTAACAGATCTGGTACGAATTAAAGCTTGTGGCGGGTTCGTCCACTTTCGGCGACCCCCCTCCTGGCGCCCTTTATAGCCTCCCTGGATGGCGGGGGAGGTGAGCGATTGGAGAGCGCGATTGATCGGCGAGACGGCACCATCTCGGTAGTCGTGAGGCGGTACTGTCCCACGTGCGGCCTCGCGTTGATTCCGGAAGGGGGATGCTTCCATTGCCGCGCGTGCGGCTACTCGGTCTGCGATTGACGAGCAACGGCTCGGAAGGGAGGGCCAGTACTTCCAGTGGAAATCAGGTCCGAAGCGTGAAGAGGCCCACACGAAGCGATGGCCCGTTTCTTAAATAGCCCATGGTCACCACGATGCGACGGGGGAACGGACAGCTGCTGAGCTATTCGACCGAGGAGTTGGTCGCACGATGGGAGGAGTTCCTCGACGAAGCGGATCTGAGCGGGCGCATTACGAAGCTTGCGGATGCCTACCCCGAAGAACGCAGCCTTCACGTGGATTACGGCGCCATCGACCGGTTTGACTCGGATCTGGCGATCTACCTCCTCGAACACCCGCAGAACGCGGTGTACTCGGTGGAACAAGCCATCCGTAGCTTCGTCCCGCCCACTGGGGAGGCCGAAATCCGGTTTCGCGTAACGGGCGTTCCCCGGGACCTACGGGTCGAGGTACGGGACCTCCGCGCGAAGCACCTCGGCAAACTCGTCTCCGTGGAAGGGCTGGTCCGAAAGGCAACCGAGGTCCGTCCTCGTTTGGTGGAGGCCGTGTTTCAGTGTCTGCGATGCGGGGCCGTGATCAAAGAGGCCCAAGAGGGCCTCGAATACCACGAGCCCCTGGAGTGCTACGAGGATCAGGGAGGCTGTGGTCGCACCACGGGCGCGACGAAGCTCAAGCTCCTGGATGAGAGTTCCCGCTACATCGACACCCAGAAGATCGAGATCCAGGAACCGCCGGAAGAACTCCGAGGGGGAGAGGCCCCGCAGCGGCTGGCGGGGTACCTGGAGGAAGACCTCGTCGGTCTCGTCAATCCGGGGGATCGCATCGTCTTCAACGGGGTACTGCGCGGTTCCCAACGGGGTCGGTTCCGGTCCAAGTCTACGCTCTTCGACATCTTCCTCAACGTCGTCGGCCTGGAGCTGGAGCAAGTCGAATACGAGGAAATCGAGATTACGCCAGAGGATGAGGAGCGGATCAAACAGGAAGCGGCGAGCGGCGACATCATCCGCAAGATCGTCGGTTCGATCGCCCCCTCCATCTACGGGCTGACGATGGAGAAGGAAGCCCTGGCCCTCCAGCTCTTCGGCGGCGTCGCCAAGAAGTTGCCGGACGGCCGGCGGATCCGCGGGGACTCGCATATATTGCTAATTGGGGACCCTGGGACGGCCAAGTCAGAACTTTTGACCTACATCGTGAAGCTTTCACCGCGGGGAATCTACACTTCCGGCAAGGCAGCCACACCCGCCGGGCTCGTCGCCGCGGCGGTTCGCGATGAATTTGGAGAGGGGCGATGGACGCTGGAGGCGGGGGCGTTGGTCCTCGGCGATCGGGGCCTCGTGGCCATCGACGAAATCGAGAAGATGAGCGACCAGGATCGCTCGAGCATCCACAACGCGATGGAGCAACAGACGGTCCACATCGCCAAGGCCGGGATTACCGCGACCTTACAGACACGGACGTCAATCCTCGCGGCGGCCAACCCGACCTTTGGACGCTTCGATTCGGGGAAGTACATCTCGGAGCAAATTCAGCTCCCCCCTACGCTCCTTTCGCGTTTCGACAGCATTTTCCCCATCCTAGACAAACCGCAGGCCCAGGTCGACCGCGCGATGGCGGAGCACATTCTTCGAGGCCATCTCGCGGGCGAGAAGATTCGTCAGGCCGAGGCCCATCCAC
>JAZFPV010000221.1:0-5281 GCA_036444795.1 Thermoplasmata archaeon | reverse complement strand
CGAGGTCCATTTCTCCCCACGGATGGCGACCGAGCGGCGTCGGGTCGCCGGACTCATGCGAGGCGCGGAAGTGGTGGTGGACGCCTTCAGCGGGGTAGGTCCCTTCGCTCTGCATGCTGCCCGGGCGGGGGCGCGTCGCGTCTACGCCGTGGATGCCAATCCTCGGGCCGTGGCATTCCTACGCGAGAACGTCCGCCGCAATCGGGCGGACGCCGTAGTTCCGTCGGAGGGATCTATGGAGGACGTCGTTTCCCAGTTTGAGCCGGCGGATCGGTTCATCCTCGACTACCCCTGGGATCCCCTCCCCTATGTGCCGCTCTCCTTCGGGGCCCTCAAGGACGGAGGAGTCCTGCACTACTACGAGATTCTGGAGCGCACGGCGCGGGACCATCGGATCGAGACCCTTCAAGCGAGCGCCGCCCCCAGCCGGAATCTGGAGGTAGAGGGCATCCGTGAGGTCCGAGGGTACTCGCCTACCCAGGCCCACTTCGCGTTCGATCTGAGGATCGGACCGGCGTGACTCCAGACTGTCCCTGGTACGTGCCGGAGCTCTCGGCGTAGGTGGCTTCGGGCCGTGTTCGCACCTCATGAAAGGTGATCTGCGCGAAGGTGTCACCTACGCCGATCGCGATCGGCCGATCTGAGGCGTTAAAGGCCGCGAGCGTGAGGGTGCCCTCGAACCCCGCGTCCACCTTCCCGAAGGCTGGAAGGACCCCCTGCCGGGCCCAGGTCGTGCGAAGCCAGAGGTCACCTGCCACGCGTGGGCCCAAATGGACCTCCTCCTCCGTGCTGACGAGAAACCGGGTCTTGGGCGGGACCTCCAAGGAGCCCTTCTTCTTGATCGTGTCCGCGTCGGGGAGGGCGAGCTCGGCGACCGTGAGATCGTAGCCGTTGGGAGTCAGGTTTTCGTCGCGGAACCCCTTGATCTGGAGTTTCCCGTCCATCATCCAGACCCGGACGTCGGCGTCGGAGAGTTGCACGGCTTCGGGCTGAACCCTTCGTCCCGATAAGCCCTTGCCGGTGCCGACGCTAGGCTGAGAAGCCTTTAAGGAAGCGGCGCCCCGTAGGCGGAACGGGTGAGGGCCTGGAGTTCCAGCTTTCCGAAGCACAGAAACTGATTCGGGAGACGGCGCGCTCGTTTGTCGACGCGGAGGTCATCCCCCACGTGAAGGCGTGGGAGGAGAAGGGGGAGATTCCCCGGACCGTCATCCGGAAGATGGGGGACCTGGGGTTCTTCGGCATTCCCATTCCCGAGGCCTACGGAGGCGCGGGTCTCGATTACGTGAGCTTTGCCTTGGTGGTGGAGGAGATCGCGCGCGGATGCAACTCGCTCCGGACCACCCTCTCCGTTCAGACCTCCTTGACCGGAACGACTTTGCTGGCCGCGGGAAGCGAGACCCAGAAAAGGAAGATTCTCGCCCCCCTCGCGCGCGGGGAGTTCCTAGGGGCGTGGGCCCTCACAGAGCCCGATGCCGGGTCCGACGCGGCCAACCTGCGGACCACCGGCAAACGAGAGGGGGACGAATGGGTCCTCAACGGCGCCAAGCGGTTCATCAGCAACGGCAACCTGGCCGAGTACGTCGTCGTGTTCGCCCGGGAGCCGGGCACCAAGCGTCAGGACGGCATCTCCGCATTTCTGGTAAAACAAGGAACCCCGGGGTTCCACGTGACCCACGTGGAGACGAACACGAAACTCGGACTGCGCGCCTCCCCGACGGCGGACCTCGCCTTTGACGACTGTCGCATCCCCGCCGACCACCTCATCGGAGGACAAGGGGAGGGGTGGGAAACCGCCATGTACGTCCTGAACCACGGACGCCTCGGGGTGGCGGCGGGGGCCGCGGGCATCGGACAGGCTTGCCTCGAACTCAGCATCGAGCACGCCCGGGAACGGCGGGCCTTCGACCGACCGATTGGGGCGTTCCAGCTGATTCGGGAGATGATCGCAGAGATGGCCGTCGAGGTGGAGGCGACCCGGCTCCTCTATCTGAAGGCGGCCTGGATGCGCGACCAGGGCGAGGACAACCGCCTCGCGGTGAGCCTGGCAAAGCTCTTCGGGGCCCAGATGGCCGTCCGATGCGCCGACCGAGCCGTGCAGATCTACGGGGGGTACGGCTTCTCCGGCGAGTACCCGGTGGAGCGGCACTTCCGGGATGCCAAGATCCTGGGCATCTACGAGGGGACGAACGAGATCCAGAAGATGGTCATTGCCCACGAGCTACTGGGAGAGCTTGAGAGGGCGGAGGCCTAGGTCACCCCCGGGTCACGGCGCGTATCGCGTAGGGGTCCGGGGGAAGGGAATCGTGTCCCGGATGTGCTCCAGGTCCAGCACCCACTGCACGACGCGGTCTACCCCCATGCCGAAGCCTGCGTGAGGCACGGACCCGTACCGGCGGCTGTCCAGGTACCAGTCGTAGGGCTTCGGATCTTCTCCCGTCCGGACGAGGTTTGCCTTCAGCGTTTCGAGATCGGGCTCTCGTTCCGACCCGCCGATGAGCTCGCCGCCCCGGCCGGGCGCGATGAAGTCGAAGGCCAACACCAAGTCGGGATCCTCCGGATCCGTCCGCTTGTAGAAGGCCTGGGTCTCCTTCGGGTAGTGGGTCACGATGACAGGCAGGTCAAACATCTCCCCCAAGGCCCTCTCCTCCAGGGTCCGCAGGTCCTTTCCCCACTCGATCTCCACGCCCTGGCCCTGCAGCCGCTCCAGCGCCTCATCGTACGTCATCCGTGGAAAAGGCGGTTGCACGCCTCGGAGGTACTCCACGTCCCGCCCGAGGTAGGCCAACTCCGCCTCGTTGCGGGCCGCCACCTCCCGCGCAACGCGGGCGAGGACTGCCTCCCCATGCCCCAGGACGTCCTCCATCCCCTCCCAGGCCACCTCCATCTCCGCGTGCCAATACTCTGTGAGGTGGCGTGGCGTTCGGGACTTCTCGGCGCGGAAGGAGGGGGCGACCGTGTAGATCCGTTCCAGGGCCATGACCAGGGCTTCGGCGTAGAGCTGCCAGCTCTGGGTCAGATGCAGGTCCCGGTCGAAGTAGCGAACCTGGAAGAGGGTTGACCCGCCTTCGCTCCCCACGGGGGTGATGATCGGCGGCTGGACCTCGTAGAACCCCGCCTCCCGAAAGTGGTCGTGGATGGCCCGGAATACCGTCGAGCGGACCTTGAAAATGGAGGTCATCCGTCGGGACCGAACCCAGAGGTGACGGACGTCCAGGAGGAACTCCTCGCTGAGGTCCCGGGCGATGGGGAAGTTGGAAGAGGCCCCCACGACCTCGAAGGCGGAGCCGCGAACCTCGACCCCCCCGGGGGCCCGCTTGTCTTCGGCCACGGTCCCCTGGATCACGACGGAAGCCTCGCGCCCCGCCTCCTCGATGGAGGCGAAGAGGGTGTCCCCCACCTCCTCCTTCCGAAACGTGCACTGGACGACCCCGGAGGCGTCCCGGAGGACGAGAAACGCGATGCCCCCGCTGGATCGGGTCCGGTACACCCATCCACGTACCTCGACCGATTGGCCCGTGCGTTCGCCCTGCAGGATCTCGTCGATGGGCACGCGCTCGGTCATCGAACCTCCCTGCCAGCAAACCAGACGCTCTTATACGTTATGCGAGGACCGGGATACGCTGAAATATGTCCCCCGGATTCCTGCATCGTGCTCCGCCAGGCGGATCTCTCCGATGTCTCCACTCTCTACAAGCTCGAGAAGAAGTGCTTCGGGCGACGGGGATTTTCGAAGTCCCACATCATCTGGAGCCTGAAGAATCCTCAGGGGTTCGCGTACCTCTATTACGCCGACGGGAGGCCGGTGGGCACCGTCATGCTCCGGAAAGAGGGGGAGGTCGGCCGGGTGGTTTCCCTCGGAGTCCTGCCCGGAAGTCGCCGTGGGGGCATCGGGGCGGAGCTCATGCGACAGGCCGAGGAACTGATGCGCGACAAGGGAGCCCTTGTCATGCTCTTGGAAGTCGGCGTCGACAACGAAGGGGCCATCGCCTTCTACGAGCATCTTGGGTACGAGGCGGATGGGATCCTGAGAGGATACTATTCCTGGGGCGAGGATGCGCACCTCATGCGGAAGGCCCTTCCCGCCTGAGAAATGTTTAAGTCACCGGCCCGAGTGATTTTGCCGTGGGCGAGACCGACGCCATGGTGCCCGTTCCCTCCCGCTTCTTCGTAACGGGGGCCGAGGCGGTCAGCCCGGTCTCTGACCTCAATGCCTTCGACAAGGCCCTCCTCGGGGCCGGTGTCGGGGAGCAGAACCTGGTCTCGGTCTCCTCCGTCCTCCCGCCAGGCATCCGGGAGGTCAACCCGAAGGCCCTGCCCCCGGGCATGATCACCTACGCCGTCCTGGCCCAAATGCGGGGGAACGAGGGGGAGATGATCGCAGCCGGGATCGCGTACGCCTTTCGCAAGGAGAAGGGCCACGGCTACGTGGCGGAGGGCCACATGCACGGGACCCGAGACGCCCTCGAGGAGATTCTCGAGTGGAAGATGGAAGAGATGGCCCGCCACCGCGAGATCGATTTCGGCACAATCCGCTACCGGATCCAGGACCTTTCCGTGCCCATGGACCATTACGGGGCGTGCGTCGCCGCCCTGGTATTCCTGGGTTGAATTAACCCGCCTCTTCGCCCGCGGGCTGCCGGCGGAGCCGACGACGTACCTCCGAGGGAAGGGAGTTCAGGATCACGCGCGTGTAGGCGTTCCAGAACAGATACAACGCAAAGCCTACCGCCACGAGAAGAAAGGCCACCAGCACCGCGGAGTTGAGGACCTGGAAGGGTGCCAGGAAGGGGGCGAGCAACAGGGCGAAGACCGCCCGGGCGCCCATGGCCTGGAAGTAGGATCGCCAGGGCGTCCCTCCGGCCGCCCCCGCCCCCTGGACAGACCCCGTATAGAAGTGAAGGGCGTTCAGACCCAGGGAAAGGAGGATGAGTATCGTCACGTTGACGGCCAACGCGCCGAGTGGAACGTCCGGCTGGGTAAAGACTTGGAAAGCAAAAGCCATGCTGAATGTGGCCGCGATACCGAAACTTAGCCCGGAGCCGTAAAACACCGTGTCGAACTTTCCGCGGAAGAGCTTGTAGTTCAGATACGCGAGCTTGAAGGACTCCTCGAAGACCGCCACAGCCAGGAGGGCGAGGAGCGCTGCGACCGCCGTATTCACCAGGAAGGCGTTGAACACCACCGCGGTGATCACGCCGATAATCAGTCCGACGGCGAAGCTGAGGAAGAGCCGGTCGGAGCGGAAGAGGGCCTTCTCCACGTACGGGTACTCATATCGGCG
>JAZFPV010000220.1:0-3566 GCA_036444795.1 Thermoplasmata archaeon | reverse complement strand
CGACGTGGGCACCGCCATCGTCGTGATTGGCAAGAAGGGAGAGAAGGGCAAGAGAGGCAAAGAGAAGGCGAAGGAGGAGGAACCGCCCGTGGAAGAAGAGCCGCCGAAGGAGGAAAAGCAGGACAAGAAGGCGACAGCGGAAGAGGAGGTCGCAGAGAAGCCGGCTTCCATCGGAAAGATTCTGGCCACGCCGGCCGTTCGGCGTTTGGCCCGCGAGATGGACATCGAGATCAAGGAGGTGTCGGGTACGGGCGACCGGGGCCGGATCACCGAGGACGACCTACGCGTGTTTGCCGAGGGCGCCCCTCCGGCGGAGGTTGAGGTGCCTCAGGAGGCCCCGACCGAGGAGGCCGCCTCGGTAGAAGAGACGCCTGTGGAGGAAGGTCCCGAAGAAGAACCTCCCACCGCCCTCGCCCCGGTCGTGGAGGCCGGCCCCGCCCCCCAAGAAGACCTCATCGAACGGGTCAAGATTCGAGGCGTTCGCAGGATCATTTCAGACCGGATGCTGCAATCGAAGAACACGGCCGCGCACTTCACCTACGTGGAGGAGGTGGATGTCACCGCGCTGGTCTCCCTACGGAAGCGGGTGAAGGCCTGGGCGGAAGAACGAGGGGTCAGGCTCACGTACATGCCGTTCATCCTCAAGGCCCTCGTCGCGGCGCTGAAGGAAAACCCGACCCTGAACGCCACGGTGGATTGGGAGAAGGAGGAGATTCTCATCAAGGGGTACTACAACATCGGTGTCGCGACGGCGACCGATGTCGGCCTCCTGGTGCCCGTGATCCAGGGCGTGGATCAGAAGTCCGTCCTCACGGTGGCCAAGGAGGTCGATGCGATCTCCGAGAAGGCGCGGGCGGGAAAACGGACCCTGGAGGACATTCACGATCCCACGTTCACGGTCACCAGTCTTGGGGTTATCGGAGGCGTCCTGGCCACGCCCATCATCCACCACCCCCAACTTGCCATCCTCGGGATTCACAAGATCGCCAAGCGTCCCGTGGTCCAGGACGGCCAGATTGTCATCCGGGAGATGATGAACGTCAGTGTCTCCTTCGATCATCGAATCATCGACGGACACATAGGGGCGGCCTTCGCGCAGTCCTTGGTCCGTTACCTCGAGGATCCCGGTGTCCTCCTTCTCCACCTCCTGGAAGCGGAGGGGAATGGCCCGTAAGGTGAAGACGGTCGTCATCGGGGCGGGACCGGGAGGGTACGTCGCCGCGATTCGCCTGGGTCAGTTGGGCGTCGAGACGCTTCTGGTGGAACGCGATCGCCTTGGGGGCGAGTGCCTGAACTACGGTTGCATTCCCTCCAAAGCCCTCATCTCAGTCGGCCATCTCGTGCACAAGGTGCAAGAAGCGGAGCGGATGGGGATCCGGATCAAGGGCCTCGAGATCGACGTGAAGAAACTTCAGACCTGGAAGCAGGGGGTCGTGGACCGCCTCGTCAAGGGGGTCGAGACCCTCACGCAGGCCGCGGGGGCGGAGGTCCTCTACGGGGAGGCCACCTTCGAGTCTCGGTCGCGCCTGAAGATCAGGAGCAAGGATGCGGAGGAGTGGGTGGAACCTCAGAACGCCGTCATCGCCACGGGCTCCGAGGCGATCCCCCTCAAGGGCCTGGAGTGGGATGGGAAGCAGGTCCTCTTCGCAAGGGAGGCCTTGGAGCTGCCGAAGCTTCCGGCGACCATGACCGTCATTGGCGGGGGCATTACCGGGCTCGAAGTCGGCATGATGTACGCGAAGCTTGGCACGAAAGTGGTCGTGGTTGAGCTTCTGGACCAGCTCCTTCCCGGGATTTCAAAGGACCTCGTCAAGGTCATCGAGCGCTCGTTGAAGCGGCTGGGCGTGCCGTTCCATCTGAAATCCAGGGCGACGAGACTGAAGAAGACGAAGGAGGGCCTCACGCTCGAGGTGGAGACGCCGAAGGGGAAGGAGACCCTGGAGAGCGAGGTCCTCCTCATCTCGGCCGGTCGCCGCCCCCGCCTGGGCGGCCTCGCCCTCGAGAAAACGGGGGTCAAGCAGGACGAGGCCGGCTTCATTCAGGTGAACAAGCGGATGGAGACCAACGTGCCAGGCATCTACGCCATCGGAGACGTCATTGGCACCCCTTTCCTCGCCCACAAAGCGTCCAAGGAAGGCTTCGTGGCGGCGGAGGTCATTGCCGGCCTTCCCAGCGAGGCGGACTACCGGGCCATGCCCGCGGCCATCTTCACCGATCCGGAGATCGCGACCGTAGGGCTCTCCGAGGACGACGCGAAGGCCGAGGGTATCCCTACGCAGGTGGGCAAGTTCCCGTTTCTGGCATCCGGTCGGGCGCTGACCACGGGCGAGGCCAACGGCTTCGTGAAGGTCATCGCGGAGGAGGACACCGGACTCGTCCTCGGGGTAGAGATTGTCGGGCCCAACGCCTCGGATATGATCAGCGAGGCCGCCCTGGCCATCGAGATGGGGGCCGTGGCGGAAGACATCGCCCTGACCGTCCACCCGCACCCGACGCTGCCCGAGAGCCTCATGGAGGCCGCGGAAGACGTGGAGGGGCGGGCCATCCACCTGCCGAAGAAATGAAGGAACGATGCGCCGTCCTGGACCTGGGAACCCGCGACTACGGAGAGACGTGGGAGCTGCAGAAGCGCCTCGTGGCCCAGCGGCTGGAGGGCCAAGCCCTGGACACCCTCCTCCTCGTCGAGCACCCCGCCGTGTACACCGTGGGACGCCGGGGAGGGAGCGAGGGCATCGAGAACTCCCCCCTTCCCGTATACGAAGTCGAACGCGGCGGGGAGGCGACCTACCACGGGCCGGGGCAGCTCGTCGGCTATCCGATCATGGCGTTGCCCAAAGGAAAGCTCGGGATCAAGGCCTTCATCGAAGCTTTGGAGGAGGTCTTGATTCGAACCGTGGGCGATGTGGGCATCCCCGGGGAACGAGGGATCCATGCAGGCCTGTGGGTCGGGCCGAAGAAGCTCGCCTCCATCGGAGTCGCCGTCAAGCATCACGTGACCTACCATGGTTTCGCACTGAACGTAAACATCGACCTCGAACCGTTCCTCCGCATCTCCCCCTGCGGGCTGGACGGTTCCACTCTGACTTCGATGTCGAAAGTCCTCGGTCGGCACGTCGACATGGAGGCCGTGAAGCCCTCGCTGCTCCTCCACTTCGGGGACGTCTTCGACCGGGACCTCACCCCGTCGCCGAGGACGCTGACGACCCCACTCCGCTCGTAGGGGGTTGCCTCGACACTCTGGCTACCTTCAAATATGCCCCCCCGGGATTCAGGACCGCGTGAAGCGGGTCGGCTTCGTGATCAACCCCATCGCAGGCATGGGCGGCCGGGTCGGCCTGAAGGGGACAGATGGCGTTTTGACGGAGGCCCTCGCCCTCGGCGCGGAGCCGGTGGCCTCCCGACGGGCCCAAGAAGCGCTTGCCTCTTTCGCGAACACGGCGGCCTTTCGACAGGTCCATTGGTTGACATGCGGGTCTCCCATGGGGAACACAGAGTTGACGGGCTTGTTCGGGGAGAGCCTCGGGCACGAAATCGTCCATCATCCCTCCGAATCGACTTCAGCCGAG
>JAZFPV010000219.1:0-6522 GCA_036444795.1 Thermoplasmata archaeon | reverse complement strand
TTGGCCCTTCTTCTCCGCCAGCTCCCGGAGCTTGGAGGCGGCGGGTTCGGTCACCTCAAAAGTGGGTTTGGCCTGCATGAATCCTCAGGCAAAATCATGTTGGGCCGGCGTAATAAAGGTTGGCCTGCGAGTGGAGGTTCGCGAACCCACGGTTTGCGCCCTTCGCACAAGGGTCTCCCGCGCTCGCTTGGCCGTCAGTCGGTCTCAGGGTCAGCCTCACGATCACTTCCATGAGATCCCGATACCGCGAAGGCCAGTCGGATCGGAGGAGGGTCGTAATCTTCTCATACCGGAGGGAAGCTAGCGCGCCGCGGTGCGTGGATGACGAAGAAGGACGAGCTGTTGAGCGAGCGGCTCCACCAGGTGGACCTGAAGCGGGCGACCACGATTGCGGAGTTAGTTGGGCAGTTCCGCCGGGGGGCCTTCCAGAGCCGAGCCCTGGGCACCGCGGCTGCCATCCTAGAAGAGGCGTTGGAAGACCCCGTGCGCCCCACGATGTTCCTGGGCGTGGCGGGAGCTATGGTCCCGGGAGGGATGCGGAAGGTCATCAGCGACATGATCCGGAGCGGACTCGTGGATGTGCTCGTAACGACGGGGGCCATCGCCTATCACGACTTCTACGAGGGTCTCGGCCATCATCACTACCGGGGACACCCCGGGATGGACGACGTGGTGTTGAGGGAGCATTTCATCGACCGCATCTATGACAGTCTCGCCGACGAAGCGGTGTTCCGAGACATTGATGCGTTGATGGCCGAGATTGCGGACGGCCTGGAGCCTCGGGCGTACTCCACGCGCGAGTTCATGGAGATCCTGGGGGAACGTTTGGACGATGAGACTTCCATCGTTCGGGCTGCCTACACACACGGCGTCCCCTACTTCGTCCCCACCTATCACGACAGCGGCCTGGGCATCGGCCTGGTCAGCCATCTGGTACGCAGGGCGGAACGCGGTGAGGAACCCGCACGGATCGACCTCGTCCGAGACAACTACGAAATCGCGCAGATCCTCTGGAAGTCCTCCGGCCGCGCCGAGTTCCTCGTCGGAGGCGGGGTCCCGAAGAATTACATTCAGCAGGCCGAGATCACCGCGGAAACCCTGGGCCACGAGCCAGGGGGATTCGACTACGCCGTCCAGCTGACGATGGACGTCCCCTATTGGGGCGGCCTCTCGGGCGCCACCTTTGACGAATCCAAGTCTTGGGGCAAGATTCAGCCCGAGGCGCGGACCGTGCAGGTATATGTGGAGGCAACGATCGGGCTCCCTCTCATCGTTGGCTATCTGCTCCAGCGTGGGGTCCCCGAGCGGAGGAAGCGTCGGACCTTCGCCTGGGAGGGTCAGGAACTGACGAGCCTCGAGTAGCGGTTCCGTCACCGGACGATCAGCAGCACGTCTTCCTTACCCACGGCGTCCCCAGGGACCACACGGATCTCCTGGACCTCCCCGTCGGCCGGAGAGGGGATCTCGTTTTGCATCTTCATGGCTTCGAGGATGAGGAGGGGAGTGCCTTTCTGCACTTGTGCCCCCGCGTGGACGAGCAGGGCGATGACCCGACCGGGCATGGGGGCGCGCACGGGGGTCGCGACCATCCCCTCCGAAACAGCTCGCGGGGCGAGGGCCGACGTGGGGAGGTAGCCACGAAAGACCACGTCGAGAGGGGTTCCGTTCAGGAACAGGCTTCGACCGTCGAGTCGAAACCGGTATCGGGTGCGCTCCAGGGAGACCAAGTAGCCGCCGTCTTGGGGTCGGACCTGGGGCGTGAACTCCTCCCCCTCGATGCGTATCTGGAGGTCCTCGCCGACCTCCACACGATACGGCTCCCCCTCAAACACCACGTCGAAGCGTAACGTCATGGTTCCGTCCCCGATGCTGTTCCTCACGACCCGTCCGCGTCCACGCCTTCGGAGAACGCGATTGGATGGGGAAGGCCTCCATCCGACGAGGGATCGTCCCTTCCGAGGCGACCGCGGCGGCCGCCAGGGCGGCCACGAGGGCTCGCCTATCCCGTTCCTCCCCCTGCCGTGCCTCCTCCAAGGACTTCACGATCCCGCGTTCCTCGATGAAACGGATGGAGAGGTCTCCACTTCGGAAGGCCTCGTCCCGCAGAACGGCCTGATGGAAGGGAATGTTCGTCGCGATTCCTTGGAGGACGGTCTCCCCTAGGGCTCGGCCCATGCGCTGCCTCACCTGTTCTCGATTCGCCCCGTAGGCGATGATCTTGGCGACGAGGGGATCGTATGCTGCGGTCACCTCGGTGCCGACCTGCAGGGCCGTGTCCACCCGCACCCCCGGACCCGAGGGGAGTCCCAGGTGCGTGACACGTCCCGGGGACGGGAGGAACCCGCGATACGGGTCCTCCGCGTTGATGCGACACTCCAGCGCCCACCCTCGAAGTGCGATGTCCTCCTGCTCGAGGGAGAGGGGCTCTCCGGCCGCCAGGGCCAGCTGCGCCGCCACGAGGTCGATCCCGGTAAGCAGCTCCGTGACGGGATGCTCCACCTGGAGGCGCGCGTTGACCTCGTTGAAGTAGAAGTCTCCCTCCGAGTACACGTACTCGATGGTTCCGGCGTTCGCATATCCCATGGCCTCGGCCGCTCGGATGGAGAGGATCCCAATCTCTTCGCGTACCTCGTCGTCGACGACAGGGGAGGGCGCCTCCTCCATCAGCTTCTGAAACCGGCGCTGGATGGAACACTCCCGCTCGCCCAGGTGGACCGTCCGGGACCCGTCAGAGAGAATCTGGAACTCGATGTGCCGGGCCTGAAGGTGGTATCGTTCGAGGAAGATGTCATAGACGTCGAAGGCGGACCGCGCGAGGGATTGCGCTTGTTCCAGCGCCGAAGCCATGTCCTTCGCCTCCCGCACGACCTCCATCCCGATGCCGCCCCCGCCTCCCGCAACCTTCAAAATGACCGGATACCCGATCGCCTCGGCGGCCTCGGTGGCCTCCTCGGGCGAGGCCAGGGGGCGGTCGGACCCGGGGGAGACGGGGAGGCCCGCCTCCTTCAGGACGGCCTTGGAGCGCAGCTTATCCCCCGCCACGTCCATGGCCTCGGCGGGGGGACCGACGAAGACGATGTCCGCTTCGTCGCAGGCGCGGACAAAGGCGGGGTTCTCCGCAAGAAAGCCGTATCCAGGGTGGATGGCCTCGGCCTCGGCCTTCTGGGCCGTGGACACGATCGACTCGATGTCGAGGTAGGCGCGAAGGGGATCCTTGGCGGGCATCTCGTAGGCTTCGTCGGCGTAGAACCGATGGAGCGACGCCGCATCGGCTCGGGAATAGACCGCGATCGTCGCGATTCCCAACTCGCGACACGTCCGCATGACGCGCAGGGCGATCTCTCCCCGATTCGCCACCAGCACCTTGCGGAACATGGCTTCCGCGTGAGGCGGCTTCCTTATTTAAAGGCAACGTGGCGTCGAAGAGCGGTTCGTTGATTGACGAATCGCTACAAGGGGATGTTGCCGTGTTTCCGGAGCGGAGCAGCCTCCCGCTTGTCGAGGAGCGTCTGAAGGGCTCGGATGACGTAAGGGCGGGTGTCCTGAGGTTCGATCACGTCATCCAGGTAGCCGGCTTCCGCGGCGACGTAGGGGTTCGCGAACTTCTCCTTGTATTCCGCGACCAGCTCCCGCTCTCGGGCCTCCGGATCCTTCGCGGCGGCGATCTCCCGCCGGAAGATGATTTGGACCGCCCCTTCGGACCCCATCACCGCGAGTTCCGCCGTCGGCCAGGCGACGTTGTAGTCGCCTCCGATGTGTTTCGAACACATGACGTCATAGGCTCCTCCGTAGGCCTTCCGGGTGATCACGGTGACCTTGGGCACGGTCGCTTCGGAATAGGCGTAGAGGAGCTTTGCCCCGTTACGGATGATGCCGCCGAATTCCTGGGCGGTCCCCGGCAGGAAACCGGGGACGTCGACGAAGGTCAGGAGGGGGATGTTGAAACAGTCACAGAAGCGGATGAAGCGGGCGGCCTTGACGGAGGAGTCGATGTCCAACACCCCCGCGAGGACCTGGGGTTGGTTCCCGATGACCCCCACGGGGTGTCCGTCCATCCGGCTGAAGCCCACAACGATGTTCTGGGCCCAGTGTTCCTGCACCTCCAGGAAGTCGCCCGCGTCCACGAGCTTGAGGATGACCTCCCGCATGTCGTACGGTTTCTCCGGATCGTCGGGTACGACCGCGGTCAGGTCCGGATCCTTCCGGTCGGGGGGGTCCCTCGCGTCCAGGACGGGCGGGTCCTCCATGTTGTTCGAGGGAAGGAAGGAGAGGAGACGACGCACGGTGTAGAGGGCCTCATCCTCGTTCTCCGCGGCGAAGTGGGCCACCCCGCTCCGTTCGTTATGGGTGGCGGCGCCTCCCAGCTCTTGGAAGCTGACGTCCTCCCCCGTGACCGCCTTGACCACATCGGGGCCCGTCACGAACATGTAGCTCGTCTCGCCGACCATGATGACGAAGTCGGTGAGGGCGGGGGAGTACACGGCGCCCCCCGCGGCCGGACCCATGATGACGGAGATCTGCGGAATCACCCCCGAGGCGCGGACGTTGCGGTAGAAGATGTCGGCGTAGCCACCCAAGGAGAGCACGCCCTCCTGAATCCGGGCACCGCCGGAGTCGTTCAGACCGATGAGGGGGGCTCCCACCTTGGTCGCCATGTCCATGACCTTCACGACTTTCTTGGCGAACATCTCACCCAGGGAGCCGCCGAGGACCGTGAAGTCGTGCGAGAACACGTACGCCAGGCGTCCGTCGATGGCCCCATGGCCCGTCACGACGCCGTCGCCCGGGGTGCGTCGGTCAGCCATCCCGAAATCGGTGACCCGGTGGACCACGAAGGGGTCGAGTTCGACGAACGACTCGGGGTCCAGGAGGATCTCGAGCCGCTCCCGGGCCGTGAGCTTCCCCTTGTCGTGCTGCTTCTGAACGCTCTCCTCGCCGCCGCCGGCTCGTGCCAAGTCCTTTCGGGCTCGGAGGTCCTTGATCTTATCTTCGGTGGGCATAGAGGGCCATCGGGGCGGCCAAGGGACGCTGCCAATATCCCCTTTGTGGGACGTTTACCGCCGCGTCTCCACCGTGAGGGCGAGCTCGACGGGCGCGCCGAGGGGAAGTTCCGCTACCCCTACGGCGACGCGGGCAGGGACCCCGGCGTCGCCCAGGACTTCGACCAGGAGGTCGGATACGCCATCGGCCACCCGGTGCTGGTCGTGAAAACCAGGCGCCGAGGCCACGTACACCTCGGCCCGGAGAACCTGTTTGATGTGATCCAGGCCCTTCAGGTGCTCCCGGAGTATGCTCAAGGCCAGAAGGGCGCACGTCCGGGCCGCCTCGTAGCCTTCCGCCACGTTGAGACCTTCCCCGAGCCGGCCCTCCGCCTGGAGCTGGCCGTCGATCAGCGGAACCACCCCGGAGGTGTAGGCAAGCCGCCCGCTCCGTCGGAAGGGCGTGTAGGTCGCGAGGGGCTCCGGGGGCTGAGGGAGTCGACGCTCCCAGTCTTGCAGCGTGGGGACCATATCCTCTGGAGGGCACATCCGGTTAAAACGCCTCTCCGCCCAAGCCCGCTCGCTGCGGTTGCGGCATCGTGCGCCAACTCTGGGACTAACATGAAGAGTGGGATCCATCGGGTCGAGTCGCTCGCGCTCCCTATGCCGCCAACGAGAGAGGGTGGAACGCCTCAATGTTCTGGCGCTTGTGGACGGAGGGGGTGGAATCGGCGATCCTCCCGACCACGTCATCCGCCCGGTGACCCTCCGTGAACTCGCGCGATCTCAGCCTCGAGATCGCCTCCAGGCTCGAAGCTACCTCCTTCTTTTGTAGTCGGGAGCGTTCAAACTCCGGGACTTCATTTGGTTCATTCGCACGCCCAAATCGGGGGGTAAGTTGACCCTCCCGTACCACGAAGAAATCCTGCGGGTACTCAGGAAACTCGCCAACCCGAAGCGGGGGGAGGCCATCAGACGAGACCGTGGCTCAGAACTCGCGTACCTGGGTATCCGCACTCCGGCCTTGAGAAGAGCCGTAAAGGAAGGCTTCTCCTTCTACGACCTGCCCGAGGAGAAGGTCCTCGAGATCTGGAACGAGCTGTGGATGCGCTCGCCCTACGGCGAGGTTCTGTTTGCAGCCCTTGAGTACTACGGCCCGAGGGTGAGGAAACGAGTCGGTCCCGAGCTGTGGCCCGTGATGAAGGGCTGGAGTCGGAGAATCGAGAATTGGGCCCACGCGGATTTTCTAAGTGGCATTTACTCCCGCATCCTGGAGAAGTACCCTCGCGAGGTCTATCCACAGCTCGTACGGTGGAACAAGGCGAAGACCCTGTGGCTGCGGCGCCTCTCCCTCGTCAGCTTGATTCATTACGCTAGCAAGAACGCCGTCTTCCTCGAACCCGACCGGGTTCTCCCCTTGGTCTTGAACTGCCTGACCGACGAGCGCTACCATGTGCAGAAGGCCGTCGGGTGGGTCCTGCGTGAAATGGGCCACGTCTACCCTGAGGAAATCAGAGCCTTCCTGACCGACCACGTCATGAGC
>JAZFPV010000218.1:0-2392 GCA_036444795.1 Thermoplasmata archaeon | reverse complement strand
CTACGCCCAATCCCGACCTCACGTGCCTGTGGGAACGGTGGAGGAGGCCTGGCAAAAGGCCCGGAAGGTCTCAGCCGACGTTGTCGTCGGCTTGGGGGGTGGTAGTCCCATCGGAACCGCGAAAGCCGTCGCGGTCCGACTGCCTGATGAAGGACCCAAGGCAGTCGACGTGGTCGCCGTGCCGACCACGTACTCAGGTTCCGAGATGACGCCCATCTTCGGGACGACAGACGATGGAAGGAAAAAGGTGGTTCGAGACCCACGGATTCGCCCCCGGCTTGTCCTCTACGATCCCGAGCTCGCGCGGGACACGCCGCCTCAGCTCACCGCCTCCACCGGCATCAACGCCTTCGCACACTGCGTGGAGGGGCTCTATTCCCCCACCGCGGGAGCAGAAGAGCGAACCCTGGCCCTGGAGGGCGCGAGGCTCCTATTCTATCACCTCCCCCCTTGCGTCCGGGATCCCCGGAATCTCCTTCACCGGTACCGTCTCTTCGAGGGGTCGATGAAGGCGGGACTCGTTCTAGCTCGAGCGGACATGGCCATCCACCACGGGCTCGTCCATGCGCTAGGGGGCCGGTTCGACCTCCCGCACGGACTCCTCAATGCCGTAATCCTTCCCTACGCGATGCGCTTCAATCGCTTCGTGGGCGAAGCGGTTTACCGCGACCTTGCCGCGTCCCTCGATCTCCCGGTGGAGGGCCGGTCGCCGGCAGACATCGCCAGGATGCTGATTCAGGCCGTGGAGAAGTTCATCGAAGCGCTTGGCCTCCCTCGTCGCCTACGGGATTTGGGGGTGCCGGGGGCGGAATTGCCCACAGTGGCCGAGGAGGCCCTTCGCAGTCGGGCCGTGCAGAATAACCCCCGGCCTGTTCAAGGGCGGGGAGACGTGTTGGGCGTCCTTGAGTCTGCCTGGTAACCCCCCATGCCCACCATACCACCTCCCACCCAGGCGGCGGGCAGCCGCATCCTCGGGTCAGGCCCGGCGAATGAGGCGTGACTTCATCTCAGACCTGGGCAAGCTCCCCTTGGGCACGAGCTCGATGTGCGGCCGAACGAAAAGTCGAGAGTTGAACGCCTCCTGAAGCTCTCTCCGGAGATCCTCTTGGTCTTGCTCGGAGGCCACGCCGTGCTCTACCTGGAGGACGAGTTCCTCGACGGCGAAGGTGGGCATGTCAGCCGGAAGGATGAGCTGCACGCTTCCCGTGGTCCGAGGGGTGAAGGAGGCGATCACCTCCTGGACGGCCGTGGGCCAAACCTTGACCCCACGGACCTTCAACATCTCGTCAGTCCGCCCAATGCAGCGGACCCGAAAGCCCGTGCGGCCACAGGGACAGTCGTCCATGGTCACTTCCGCGACGTCGCCGCTCCGGAACCGGAGAACCGGGGAGGCCTCCCGCTCGAGCGAGGTATAAACGAGCTCCCCCGAGGCGCCATCCTCCAGGGGGACCACCTCCCCCGTCTCAGGATCGACCAGCTCGACCAGGACGAGCCCCTGCCCGCAGAAGTGCATCCCGTTTTGGTACGGGCATTCGCAGAAAATCGTGGGGGCCACATCGGCGTTCCCCATGCCCTCCACCGCCATCGCTTCCCATGCTTCCTCGATGCGTGCCCGAATCGAGGGTATGCCGACACCGGGCTCGGCTCCCGACTTGATCTTCTGAATGCCAAGTTCCATCGCCTCCAGACCCAGCTTCTCCTCCACGAACTCCGCGAGGTAGAGAGCGTAGGAGGGCGTGGCGACGAGGACATTGGCCTCGGTCTGGCGAATCAGATCCACCAGGCGTTCGCTCATTCCCGCGCTCGTGGGCACGAACGTAGCCCCGATATTTTCGAAAGCCTCCTGAAGGCCTAGCCCCGCGACGAACAGGGGGAGCGAGTACCCGAACGCGACGACGTCTCCCCGGCGAATTCCATGAGTGTACAGGCCGCGACTCGAGAGCTCCTTCCACTTCTCCCGATCCCGGCTCGTGAGGGCGCACAGGGTCGGGCGTCCTGTGGTCCCGGAGGAGGCGTGCACTCGGACGAGGCGATCTCGTCGGGCGGCCAGATGTTCCCCGAAGGGCGGGGCCGCATCGAGGCTGGCCCGGAGTTCCGCCTTCGTGGTGAAGGGGATCCGTTCGAGGTCTCGGAGGCCTGCCGGGGAGCCCTTCGGGAGTTCCGCTTCCCGCAGCTTTCGCCGATAGAATTTCGAACGCTTCCTGAGATACGCCATTTGGGCCCGCAGCCGGCGCTCGTTGAGCCGGTCTAGGGCGTCCGGAGTAAGGGTCTCCATTCGGCGGTTCCAGTAGGGGCGCCCGGGGATAGGTTGTCCAAAGCGAGCCTCATACGCGTCCACGTCTTGGTGACAGGCGCCGAATATTTACGGATGGCGGAGAGGCGAACGGTCCCA
>JAZFPV010000217.1:0-2753 GCA_036444795.1 Thermoplasmata archaeon | reverse complement strand
TACGGCATCTCGGCTACGACCTCCCGTTGATAGCGGAACATAAGGCGGACCTGAATCACCCTGTCGTGTCGGCGGCCTCGATTGTGGCCAAGGTGTCCCGGGATGCCGAGGTACGCCGGATCGGCCGAGAGTTGGGCGAGTCCGTCGGGAGCGGCTACGCCCACGACCCCGAGACCCGCGCTTTCTTGAAGCGATGGGTCGCCGTCCACGGGGAGATGCCGCCGCACGCGCGCCTCGCTTGGAAGACGAGCCAGAGCCTGCTGTCCATGGCCCAGATGGGGAAACTGTCGGATTGGGAATGAGATGCGCGAGCTCCTCGAGGAACTGATCGCCACCTTCAACGCCCGCGCCGAAGGAGACGCCAACCTTCGGAAGGAGATCGAAGGAATGGATCGGACGATTCAGGTTGTGACGGACAAGAGCGCGTATCACATGGCCATACGGGACAGTCGGATCGGAGGGCTGGAAGAGGGACCCCTGGAGGGGGCTGACGTGACCATTACCTGCGACGAGGAAACGTTTCGTGGCTTAGTCGAGGGCACCGTGCCGCCGTTCAAGGCCATGGCGATGGGGAAGCTGAAACTGAAGGCGTCCTTGGAGGACGCGATTCGGTTGCGCAAACTCCTTGCCGCGCGACGCTGAGACGATATCCTTTATATTGCCGCGGCGGTGGCCGAGACGTAGCGGGGTGGGGTAGCTAGGAAACCCTGGGCCTCCGCATCGACGGAGACCGGAGCCTAAAATCCCGTCGGGCTCATAACCCGGAGATCCCTGGTTCAAAGGGTCGGGGGCGGTGCGAACCGTTGTCCCCAGCCTGGATTTCCAGGCCCCGCTATCCCCCCTTTCTTCATCGGGCTCTGCCTCAGGAAACGATTAAGTAGCCCCTCTTCCTGCCGGGAACACGACCGGCGAGAGCGCCCTCACTGTGGCCAATCTTTCGAAGGCTTTCGGCGACCTCCAAGCGGTCGATTCCCTGTCGTTGGACGTCAAGCGGGGAGAGATTTACGGCTTCCTCGGACCGAACGGGGCCGGGAAGACGACCACGATCAAGATGATTCTCGGCATGGTGTACCCCGATGCGGGCGACGTGCTCATCGACGGCTTGGATCTCTCCGAGCGGCCTCACGATATTAAGCGCCGGATTGGCTTCCTGCCGGAGCGGATCGCCTTCTACAACAACCTCACGGCCCTCCAGACCCTGGAGTTCTATGCCAGCCTGAAGGGACACAGCCGAGAGGGACTCGCGGAACTCCTGGACCCGGTCGGGCTCCGGCAGTTCGCCGACAAGAAGGTCGGCACGTTCTCCAAGGGGATGATCCAACTCCTCGGCGTGGCGCAGGCCCTCATGGGAAGCCCCAGCCTGCTCGTGTTGGACGAACCCACAACGGGCCTCGATCCCAACTGGACCCGGGTGGTCAAGGACCGGGTGCTTGCGGCCAACCGCGAGGGAGCCACGGTGTTCTTCTCCTCTCACATCCTCACGGAGGTCCAGGAACTCGCCAGTCGTGTGGGCATCCTCAGCCGAGGGAAGCTCAAGGTGGAAGACACCGTCAGCAACCTGGGCAGCCGCCTCGAGATCAAGCCGCGTCTCCACATCACGGTCGCCGGAGATCTCGAGGGCGCCGCCGGACTCGTCCGCGATGTGGCCGGAGTCGAGGAGGCCAAGGTATCCGGTGAGGAGCTTCACGTGACCCTCGACGCGAATGCGAAGTTCAAGGTCTTGAGCCGGCTGGAGGAGAAGGGAATCGTCATTCAGGACTTCCGGACCGAGGACCCGTCCTTGGAGGAGGTCTTCCTGAAGTTCACAGAGGACGCCCGGAGGGAGATCCGGTGAGCCCCCCCGATTCCCCGCGGCGCCCCCTCGACGTTCGGGTCCGGTCTTCACTCCGTCGCACGGGCGTAGAGGCGGTTTGGGCCCTGGGGAAGAAGGAATTCCTCGACAGCGTGCGGAACCGATGGATCATCGCACTCGCCGCCATCTTCCTCATACTCACCTTGACGGTTTCCTACCTCGGGGGCGCTGCGGAGGGCGGAGGGGTTGGCTTCCAGGGCCTGTTCGAGACCGTGGCTGGCATGACCTTCATCTCGCAGATTCTCATCCCCATCCTGGGTCTGATGCTGAGCTACGCTGCCATCGTGGGGGAGAAGGAACGGGGATCGATCCTCCTCCTCATGTCCATGCCCATCACCCGCAACGAGACCATCCTGGGGAAGTTCCTGGGTCTGAGCGCCGTCATGCTCGCCGCCGTCCTATCCGGGCTCGGGATCGGCGGCATCGTCATCATGGCCTTTGCCGGCACGGAGGGGTGGGAGAACTTCCTGGTCTTCCTCCTGGGAGCCATCGTCTTCGCCCTCGCCTTCCTGGGCGTCGGTCTTCTCCTGTCCTCCATCACGAAGCGCCGTAGCCTTGCCATGGGCCTCGCGGTGTTCCTCTGGTTCTTCTTTGCCTTCATCTTCAACATAATCCTCGTGGGGGTGTTCATCGGCACGGGGGGAAGCTTCCCCACCACCCCCGGCCAGGCGTTCGTGCTGCCGGACTGGATCTACGTGGCTCAGCTGACCAATCCGGTGGCCGCGTTCAGCTCCTTCGCCGCACGGGCTTTCGGTCTTAGCATGGGGTTCGAGGGGATCGGGTTTCCCGCCGAGCTTCCCGATTTCATCTCGATCGGGACGACCGGTCTCTCCATGGCGCTCTGGGCACTCATCCCCCTCGGACTGGCGGCCTGGCGGTTCCGGCGCCAGGACCTGTAGGG
>JAZFPV010000216.1:0-2004 GCA_036444795.1 Thermoplasmata archaeon | reverse complement strand
GATGGCCCGGAAGCCGAAGCGCCGCTCGGAGGAGTGGGCCCCGCCGCTTCCCATGGATCGACCTTCTGAGGGCATGGAGGAGGCCGAGGAAGCCTCGCCCCTCGCGGAGCTCGATGCGTCGGCCCTTCGGGAGGCCCTGACGGCCCTCACCGTCAAGGAGCTTCGGTCTCAGGCCAAGGCGTGGGGAGTGAGCCTCCGGGGCCGGCGTCGAAAGGGCGATCTCATAGGGCTCCTCGTCGAAGCCCGAGGGGGCGAGAACGGGGCCGCGCGGGACGAGGCCCCGGCCGAGTTGGTCTTGGGGGACATCCGACCCAGCGCCGATCCGCCTTTTGGCCAGCTGGAGGACCTCTGGATCGAGGCCGCCAACCGAGTCGACCGCGGGGACCATCGTTCGGCCATCGCCCTTTCCCGCGACGCGCTCAACCTCCTGGGGGAATGGACCAAGCGGTACATGGAGGGGACTTGTGCTCGGGCCCTCCTGGCAGCGCGGAAGCTGACGGACCATTACGGCGACAACGAGTCGACCCAGGCCTTCCGCGTGACCCTTGAGCGGGCCCAGAAGGCGTTCGACGCGGGAGACCTCCTGCGATGCTCTCGGTTCGTGAAGGACCTCCAAAGCCTCGTCGCCGACCTCCACATGGAGGAGGTGGGCCAGGTCCAGGACCTTCTCGCGGAACGGGACAAGGCACTCCGCGAACTCGGGGGGCTCCGGATCGACCTGAGCGAAGCGCAGAATCTCCTTGCACAGGCCGACGAGGCTTCCTCGTTAGGGGACCGCGAGAAGGCCATGAAGTTGGTTCGTCGATTTGACGAAACCGTCGAGAAGCTTCGAGCACGGCGGATCGAGGAACTCCGGGATTACCTGGCCGCCGTGGAATCCCGTATCGAGGAGACCGAGGCCCTGGGTCCCTCCCTGACCGGCCCGAGGAAGCTCGTAAAACAGGCGTGGGCCGCGCTGGAGCGGAACGAACTGGTCCTGTGCGAGGAGATCGCGCGTCGATGTGAGACCGCGGTCCTGGAATCGCAGCGGGACCACATCGACCGCGCCATGGCCATGCGTCGCGAGTACTTCTCGCAAGTCCGAGAACTCGTCGCGCGCCTCAAACCCACCCTGAAGGAGGCCAACGCGTACGGCATCGACATCGAGGAACCGAAGGCCCTCCTCCGGGGGGCGCTCGAGCTCTTTCGGCGCAATGAGTATCTGGGCGCCCTCGCCAAGGCGGAGGCGGCCAAGCGGGCGGTCGATGCGCTCCTTCCTCGGGTCATCGAACGACGAACCGGGCACGGCGTGGAGAAACCGACGGTCGGCGTCTGTCGCGCCTGCGGTTCCGACCGGATCGGGTTCCACGACGACGGCTGGGGGATCTGCCGAGCCTGCGGTCATCGGTTCCGCTGGCGCAGGGAGTTCCCGCGCCTCCTCGCGATGCTCCGCGACCGCCTGAAGCGGTGAGGCGGACAGGTGGAACGCTTTTCTAACGTCGCCCCCTTCGCGGCCCATGCAACCCCCGCTAGACCGGGAGGTTCAGGACTACGTCCTGGAGGGGGGCACGAGCTGCCACGACCTCGTCGACCAGATGGGACGGGCTGGAGGATTCACCGCGGTCAAACTGGCCCGGGCCCGAGACATCCTTCGGGCCATGATCGAAGACGAGGACTCCACGACCTACCTCTCCTTCCCGGCGGCCCTCATGGCCACGGGCTGTCGCGGCGTCCTACGCGACCTTGTCCGGCGCGAGATGGTGGACGTCGTCGTCACCACGTGCGGGACCCTCGACCACGACCTGGCACGGACGGGAGGGGCCTATTACCACGGTGCGTTCTCCATGGACGACGCGGCCCTCCACGAGGCGGGGGTCTTCCGTCTGGGCAACGTTCTCGTGCCTTCCCAGGTGTACGGGATCGGGCTGGAGCGGACCCTCCGATCCTTCTTCCAAGCCCTTTGGGACGAGGGCGAGCGAAAGCTGAGCGGGTGGAAGTTGCTGGAGCTGGTCGGCGATCGCCTAG
>JAZFPV010000215.1:0-9199 GCA_036444795.1 Thermoplasmata archaeon | reverse complement strand
TTGAAACGTGGCCGTAAGCTCGGTCCCTTGAAGAGGGGGCACGAGGGAACCAGTGCCTGCATCGAAACGGAGAAGCTTCCGCGCCGCTACCAAGTGGGATGATCCACGGGGCACCTCAGATGGTCTCCTGGTCTCTCGGCTCAAGCGAGGCCGGGCGGGCATAAACCTGCCTGCATGACCCGCGTCGACACTCGTCTTCAGGAAGAATCTTTCTTTCGGGTTCAAGTAGCCCCTGAGGGCATGCAAACACATGAACTCCGAGCAGAAGGTTTCGGACAGACTTTCCCCCCGAATCGCTCGAATCGGCGGGATCAAGGTGGTGGACCTGAGTCGGACGCCCCTTCGCAGCGGGTCTACCACCCCCCTCCATCACCGCATCCTGGATGCGCTTAAACGGGACGGAGCCGGCATCCTCTCCCAGGACGAACTTCTGGAGAACACCGAGGGGTACTCCCCCTCAGAGGTCGAACTCGCCCTCCGTGATCTCTCTCTCCGAGGCCTCGTCCGAGTCCTCTGGCGGGCTCCGTTCCGCTTCATGGCGTTCCTGACGGAGCCCGGGCGGGAGGATCATCCTTATGCGACGCCCCTTCCCGGCGCCTTCCCCGGGTAGAGACGGAGTGCCGAGATCGGATAAGGTCTGCTCCCTCGACGTGTGGGGCGCCCCCCGCCACCCAAGCTCTCCCGTCCCTAGCTTTGTCCTCCCTGGGTGGGAGAGGGAGCGGCTGGGCGCCCCCTTCCGGCTAAACACCCGGCGAAACCACCGTCCTGGGCGGAGCCGGTGAGAATCTACAATCTCGCGGTGAAGTTCGGACTGAATCCAGTCCCGGTCCGCGTTGGCGTACTCCAGACGGACGAAGGAGGTGAGGCCGTCCTCGCGCGAGAGATGCCGCGGTGCCTTATCCCAAAAGGGGAGCGGCGAGCCGGGAATCATCACAGGCGACGAGCCGGCACGGGGATTCAGGTTTCTGCCGCCCTCGGGCGGGTCAGCGGATCCCCTCTTGACGCCTGGGAACCTGGTTTCAAAAGCCTCCTTGGGGCGGGTGTAGATTGATATCTTATGCCTGGAATGAGCGCGGCATGTCTCTTTTGGACACGACGATCAAGGTCCAGCATCCTTGTCCATTCTGCGATCTCTCGGTTAGGTTCCCTGCCGTGGAGATGGCGGTCTGGTGCAATCGGGTCAACGAGGTGCTACAGATCGAGGTCCCGGACTCGGCTGACCTCCCTCCGGTTCTCGCGGCCGCCCAAGACTCTCTTGCCGTTCATGACGTCTTCCAGAACGGGCGTTTCGCGCTCACCATGGTCCGAGCATGCGCTTGCTCCAGTTACCGGTCCGTTACGGCCCTCGCAGACCAGGAAGGCGTGTGGCTCATCCCTCCCATTACATACCACGGCGGCTGGGAAACACACCGAGTCATTTCGTCGGGGAAGAAGCTCCTCCAGCGCTTCGTGGCCGAGGTTCGGAGGGACGGGCGGGTACGGATTCTCTCCCACCGGCTCCGCGAGCGCCTCGACGCGATCCACCACCTTGGTCTGGCTCCCGTCCACCTCTTCGATGGCTTGACCGAGAAACAGGTTCGGAGCCTCGTCCTTGCCTACGAACACGGTCTGTTCGGCGTGCCTGCCCGCGGACACCTGGATCATATCGCGCAAGGGCTCGGAGTGGCACGGTCGACGTTTGGCGAGCATCTGCGCAAGGCACAGCTCCGTCTGCTGCGGAACTCCTACCCCTTTCTCAAGCTTCGCGAACACGCCTAGCGGTCCGCGACCTGAACGGAATTCTTCCCCCGGCAGGCCCCTCCCGTGGGTTCGCTAGGAGAGGGCGTTGATGATGGTGAGAATCCCCACGGCTGCGAAGAGAATTGGGAGAGTAAGAAGCGCCTTCCGCCGGTCAATCCGCTTTGAAATTCGCACCCCAAGCTGCGCTCCCAGAACCACGCCGGGGACGGCCCAGATGGCAATCTGCGCAATGACCAAGAGATCCTCGGGATCGGCCACGGCAAAGAAAGACAGGTTGAACAGGGTCGCCACAAGGGTCGTAAACGCGATGATGAAGACCGAAGTGCCCGCTGCAAACGCGGGATCCATCTTCAACCGGCGCACAAAGTTGTAGGCGTTCACCTCGCCAATGCCCGCGGAGACCAGACCCACGAACAGTCCGCCAATCGAGCTCGTCACGAAGAGGAGGGGTTTCCTCTCAATGTCCTGCCACCAATCCGCCCAAGAGGCCCGTTCCGATTCGCTCCGTGTTGGATGGAGAGGGTGGTCTACGAAGTGAACGCTTCGTTCGCGGCCCAGGAAAGCAACGGCGAGGAGAAAAAGCGCGGCCGCCAAAGTCAGCTCCAGCACATTGGAAGGAAGGGCTTTCCCCACGAAGGCCCCGACGACGGCGAAAACGGCCACGAAGGGCAGTAGCCGGGTCGCCACGTGGTAGTTGACCAGTCGGCTCCGCACATACCCGGCCAGGCCGCTCGCAAAGGCAAAGACGTCGATGAGGATACCCAGCGCGATAGCGACCTCTGGCTTCAGGGACAGGAAAATCACGAAAAAAGGGGAGAAGAAGATGGCCCCGCCGATCCCGAAGGTCATGGCGACCGCCCCGATGAGAAGGGCCGCCGGAAAGAGCCACCAGAAACTCAGGAGGTCGCTCGTGAAGAGATCGAGGACCAGGCTAGCCCCCTCCTGGGGGCATCCGCATCGTGGGCGGAGCTATTAATCTTGACCGGGCTGTGGAGATCCTTCGGTCTCGGGCCGATGGGATCGCCCTTCGCGGTCGGAGGTTAGCTTTCGGCCGCGAGTTCGTCCGCCGGAATGGCAGCGAGAGTCTCTACATGCGCCCCACCCAGGGCCCCGATTTTCGCGCTGATTTGCATCATCGTCTTGTCATCGGGCGCCTCTAGTACGACGATGAAGTCGTACCGGCCTAAGGTTGCCCATTGCGAGAGGCGTTTCCCTCCGTGCTCCTTCACGATCCGTCCGGCCTCGTCCGCCAACCACCCTGGGTTCTCCTTCATGTCCTTCCGTCCCTGCTCGGTCATACGAACCAATCGAATGTAGGTAGCCAAGTTTCTCCCCAAGGGGACGAGAAGAAGGGTCGTTATAAGGGTTGCCTGGAGAACTTCAGAGGCGTGTCACACTCGAGAGCCACGCGAGGCCTCCGTCGGGATGGATGTTGCTGTCGAATTTCGCCGGCTGGATCGATCCCACGGTCCAACCTTCACGAAATGTGGCCTGAATCTCCTCTTGCGTAACACGTCGTGGGCCCCCCCAATCCGCCGGCTCTTGTTCGCAGAAAGCCAGCATGAAGTAGGAGCCGCCACGAGGAAGGACACGGGACAAGCTCTCGAGGAAGCGAACGCGTTCCGGATCCGAGAAGGTGTGAAACAGGCCCGAGTCAATCGCGGTTTCGAAGGTTCGTCCGAGACGATCCAGTTTAAGGGCGTCCCCCACAAGGAATGTTGCGGGGATTCCCCGGCGAGCGGATTTTGCCTTGGCTTTCTCGATGGCCCGGGGAGAGGCATCGACCCCCCAGGTCTCATGGCCTTGTTGTGCCAGATACAACGCGTTCTCCCCCGTCCCGCACCCGACGTCCAGGACCGGGGTTCCGATTCGGCCTTCCTCTTCCAGCGTCACAAACTCGGACTGGGGGCGACCGATGTCCCATGGAGGTGTTCCCTCATACGCCGAATCAAAGAACTCCAGACGAGGACCTCCAGGGGGGCAGGGGCCGGACTCCCAATTTTACGGAGACCGAGCTTTCGATTTATACCCTGCCCGAGGCGATGACGCCTCCTTAGAAGCCCGGCGGGCCCGGGGGAGGGCTAGGGGTTGCCGGGTCGAAGGGATCCCAAGGATCCGGCTCAAAAGGGCCGGGTGCCGAGGGTTGCCTCGATGCGTAGGGATTGCCCATTTCGGTCCACCTCCATTTCGATTTTCTCTTCGATTTTTCGTGCCCGCAGCGCGTCCACGAGATCGCCCACGCTGTCGAGGGATTCCCCCCCGAGGGAGAGAATGACGTCTCCGACCCGGAGGCCCCCGGACTCAGCCGGCCCTCCGGCGGTGATCTCGGCCACAAGGACGCCCCGGGTTGCCTTCAGGCCGTACTGCCGCGCGACCCGGCGATTCACGTCGTACCCGACGATGCCCACCCAAGGTCGCTGGACCCGACCGTGCTCGATGATCTGCTCGGCCGTGGCGAGGGCGGTCTTGGCCGGAACGGCGAATCCGATCCCGTCAGCGTGAGGGATGTTGGCCGTGTTGACCGCGATGACCTTGCCCTCGAGGTCGACGAGGGGGCCCCCGCTGTTTCCGGGGTTGACGGCCGCGTCGGTCTGAATCATCTTCAGGCCGTTGCCGTTGCCAACCTGTAGGCTTCGTCGTAGGGAGCTCACCACTCCGGACGTCACGGCGGGACCGCCGGCGAGGCCCAGCGGGTTCCCAATGGCCAGGACCGGTTGTCCTACCTTCAGCGCATCCGAGTCCCCGAACTCCGCGGGCTGGAGCGTTGTCTCGTCGTCGACCTTGACGACAGCAATGTCCGTTTCTTCGTCCCCGCCGAGTACGCGGCCGCCGACGATGCTGCCGTCGGAAAGCGAGACGAGAATCCTTTCCGCTCCCTTGACGACGTGATAGTTGGTCAGGACGTGACCCTTGGCATCCATCACTACGCCGGAACCGGCCCCATGACTCGGGAACCGACCCCAGCCGCGATACGGCCGGGCGGATGTACTCACGCTCACGGTGCTTATCGCTGCCTTCTCGACCGCCCCGGTGAGGGCGTCCTGCAGCTCGCTGATCATGAGGCGGTAGAGGGCGGGCCCGACCTTGTTGACCAGCATCGGCCGTCGCCAGTCACATGTTCGGGTCTTTTTCCGGGAAGACGGAATCATCTTCGCGACCGAGACGAGAAGGTTTAAGGCCGCTCCGGGCCTAAATTTAGCCAGTGACGGATCTCTACTTGCCTGCGGGCAGTGAGCCGGCGCTCTCGGATCACGACCGGCACGTCCTCGACCTCCTCGGACGAGAGGGAGCGATCGAAGTGAGCTTCCAGGGGTTGCGTCGGCTTCTCGACATCCACCAGGAGTCCCTGACAAGAGCCCTACGCCGCCTTCAAGAGGAAGGACTCGTGAGCGGGACGGCGGAGGGATATCGGCTGAGCTCTCAGGGAGTTTCTCTTGCGCGGGCGGGCCGTGACCCCATTGAGAGCCCTCCCATCCCCGTCCTCCGAACCGTTCTCCCAGGGGAGCATGAAGGTCGCCGCGCGACCGAAGCCCTTCGGCAGCGCTGGTTCGGCCCCCTCCGTTGGTACGGCTTCGCAGAAGATGCTGCAGGACGGACCTTAACCTGGACGACCGAGGATGGAGGTATCCGTCTCGACGCCCGCTTTGAGGGTATCTTCCTTTCCATTGACGGACGCTTGGCCGATCCGAACCGTCTTCCCGAGGCAATCGAGGCCGCCCACCGAATTCTCAATGAGGTCACTCGGGCCTACATGGATGCAGGGGCGTCGGCCCTTCCTGGCCCCGACAGCTAGCCGAGGGGCGGGCCAATCGGCTAATAGCCCCTGCCCATCTCCGATGGGGAACTCATGGCTCATCGGCGATCCCGCATCGGAGAGGAGTCGGTAAGGGCCAAGACAGGGAGGGGGTGGGAGGCTTGGTTCTCCCTCCTTGATGCCTGGGGGGCGATGGAAAAGGGGCATGCCCCCACAGCCAAACACCTCGAGGAGACGTACTTCCTGAGCGGGTGGTGGGCCCAGACGGTCACGGTCGAGTACGAGCGTGTGCGGGGCCTGCGAGAAGTCGGACAGCGGGGGGAAGAGTTCGTGGCCGCAGTGCAGCGGACGATCCGAGCTTCGCCGGAGGCTGCCTACGCCGCTCTCACCGAGCCGGACCACCTCTCCCGCTGGATTACTCACAATGCGCGAACGGACTTGCGACTCGGAGGGCGGTACGAAAACCAGGACGGAGACCGCGGCGAGTTTTTGCGCCTCGACCCTCCCGGCCGGATCAAGTACACCTGGGAGAACCCAGACCACGCGCCCGGATCCATTGTCGAAATCTGGATTACTTGCAAGGACGAAGCGAGGTCTCTGATCCGCCTTGAGCATTCCCGCCTGAAGAATCGAGCGGAGTTCGAAGACCTCAAGAAAGGATGGGGTTGGGCCCTCGATTCGCTGCGTTCCTACCTGGAGACGGGGAGGTCGATTCCGTATGAAGAGAGGCTCCAGCGATAGGCCCGGGGGACTCCTCGAAGGCGGCTTCGAATACCACCCCTTGACACCCGAACGGTGGGGGGACCTGGAAACCCTGTTCGGCAAATCCGGAGCCTGGGGGGGCTGCTGGTGTATGTGGTGGCGCCTCTCCGTGGCCGCGTTCGAGAAGCAGCGAGGGGCCCAGAACAAGATCGCCATGCGCGACATTGTAGACGAGGGTCGCGTCCCGGGGATTCTTCTCTACAAGGACGGGACACCCGTGGGGTGGTGTTCCATCGCCTCGCGAGACGAATTCCCCCGTCTGAACCGGTCGCCCCTCCTCAAGCCGGTGGACGAGGAGCCCGTCTTGTCCATCGTATGCTTCTATGTTCCGCGGGCCATCCGCCGTCAGGGCATCGCGGGGAGGCTTCTGGATGCGGCCCTCGCATACGCGAGGGACCAGGGCGCGGAGATTGTCGAAGGATATCCCCTCGACACGGATCGGAAGGACTACCCGGCCCCCTCGGCATGGATTGGCTTTCTTCCCACGTTTGAGGCGGCCGGCTTCGACGAAGTGTTGCGCCGGAAGGCCACGCGCCCAATCGTACGGTACCGATGGGATCGCGCGGGGTCGGACCCAGACGGGTCCCCTTAGGTCTGGGCCTTGACCTTAGCCGGAGTCTTTTCCACAACTGTGGATCGGAGAGCGTTCCTGAACTCACGGGACAGCCTCTGCCTTTTCTCAAAATCCTCGTCCGTCATGGCGAGGATGTTCGCGAACCCGGCGGCCATCCCCCGCGCCCAGAAGTCCAAATCTTCGATCTCCTCCGCCTTCTCGTGAAACTCGGCGTACTTCCCGTATTCCTGCTTCTCCACTTGGAGGCTGACGAGGCGTTCGATCACCTTGTCGTCCAGGCGCACGTCGAAGCCGAGCTTGGGAAGACCCTGCAGCGACTCGCGTACCTGCTGCTCGGTGTACTCGCGGCTCGTCCCCTCGCCGTGGCGGAACTCAAAGACCTCGGCGGTGGCCTGATAGTACGTCTCGATGAAGTGGTCGATGCGCTCCTCCCGAGCCACTTCGACCAGGTCCGCGTCCCTAAACTTCCGAATGTGATGGTAGATGGCTTGCGGGGTCATTCCCAGCTCTGCGGCAATCTGGCTCACGGTCATCTCCTTAGCCCGCAGGAGGAAAATAATGCGACGCCGTGTCTTGTCGCCCATCAGCTGAAAGGCCTCGGGATTCTCAATCACTTTAAAGGCTTTCATGTACGTTTCACCTAGAAAGATATATTATTTAACCACTACTTAACCGTTATCATTAGTGAAACGATAGTTTTAATAACAACCATGTGTATTGAGCAAATACACATTTGGGTCGTGTAAACGTGGGATACAGAAAGAAAAGCGGGCGATTGACCCGGCAAGATGTCGATGGAGTTCTCGGTCTCCTGACGGACGCCCTGGCCAAACCAGGCTGGGCGACCCTCCGGTAGACCTCGGGAGGTGAAAAAGAATGCTAGACCGATATGGAATGGCCGTCATGGAGGAACGCCGTCACGACCGGCGCCTCGCCGCCTTGGAGAACTACCTCCGAATGGAATATGGGTCCACGAGCGGGATGGAACGGTACATCGCGGAAGCAAAACCGGCCCCCTCCCCCCGGTCTGGGTTTCGGACTTTCCTGGCGAAGATCGCCGGTGTTGCCTCGAAATCTCCGACCCGAGCGGCCCCCGCAGCCTCCGTAAAACCCGCTTTGAGCGAGCAGTATACCGACCACGCCACTCCTCGACCACAAGCAGCTATCGGGCTGCGGGTCCGCCCCGTGGGATACCGCAGGCGCTCGAACGTGCGACCTCACACCGCCCTACCGCGTCTAAAGCGGTAGGCCAGAGACCTGTTCCCACCCGCGGCCCGAGGGGGCCCTTCGGGGCCCTTACCCTCGGGTAAAGAGACGTCCCCAAAGTGACTTTGTTTTCGTAGCTCGGACGACGAGCAAGGGGATGCGAGCCCTCTTCACAAGTTCCTCGGGCACGGAACCCAGAAGCAGGTGACGGATTCCCGCCTCTCCATGGGACCCCACCACGATGAGGTCGAAGCGGCCCGACGCCGTCTCCGCCAGGATTTCATTGACGACCTTGCCGAATCGCACCCTCTCGGCCGTCTCGAGACCCGCCTTTTCGAACGGCTTCCGAGCCCGGGCCATGGCACGGACCATGCGAGGATCGAGGTCCGGTTTCTCTTTTTCTTCGCCTAAGACGAATTTGGGCTGGGTCTCTGCCACGTAGAGGACCGTCACCTGGACCCCGAGCGAGCCGAGAAGGCGGGCCGCGAAATCCGCGGCCTGTTGGGCGTAGATCGAACCCCCGGTGCACACGAGGGCCTTCTTCGGAACCTCCCGCCGCCGTCGTTGCAGAACAAGGAAACTGACCCTTCCGTGACGAAGGATCGAGAGAATCTCCGACCGCGGGAAGACCTTTTTCAGGCCACGGCGTCCCCGAAACCGGAGCACGACGAGTCGGTACCGTCGCGGTTCGAGACGGCTCAAGATCTCCACGGCCAGGCCCTTCTTCAGCTCGGCCTGAACCGCAGGGTCCCGGTCCTTCCAGGACGCCGTCTCTTGTTCCATGACGGGGAACTCGGCCCGCAGTTCATCCACCGTCTCGACGATCATCCAATGGTCGAGCTCGGCCCCCAACGATTCCGCCAGCTGGACGCCGTAGTCGAGGGCGTACTCGTCTCCCGATCGGTTCGTCGCGACGAGGATTCGGCGACGAGGACTCTTGCGACGCTGGGCCATGTCCGATTCCTACCCCCCGTCCCTCTTCCCGCCGCCTGCCGCTGTCATACCACCACCAAGATGAGGGGAACGACGACCAGGAGGAAGCCGAAGCCGATCACGGCGCGATTGCTGTGAAAGGTCCAGTGAAACAGCCACAGGATGGCCTTGCTGTACCATCGGTAGATGAGCAGGACCAGAACGGAGACGGCGCCGACGCTGAACATGGC
>JAZFPV010000214.1:0-2379 GCA_036444795.1 Thermoplasmata archaeon | reverse complement strand
CTTTGCTGGGTTGTTTTTTGTCTCAATCGAGTCGCCAATTTCGCTGTCGACGTCGAAATCCTTCCTGCTGCAAGGGGCCGCCCCCGTGGGTTTGCATTCCCTCCCGGGAGCCTACCTCCCCTCCTTCATTTAGATGCAAAAGCATGGCCTATCAGGGCAGGAGAACAGCGATCTCCAGAAGTCTTGATGGAAACTTCCCCTTTAGCCACATCATCATTATAGTAGGGGTGACGTTATCCTGGATACCCTGCTCCGGCCGGCCCTGACCCGCTGAGTTACCCCGCTCTAGCCAAGAAGCAGCGATTCGGGGAAGGGCGGGAATCCCGGTTTCCCAAACGGCTTGCGAAGATTATGAGGCTATGGTAGAAAATGCAAGTTGCCTCCACATTCTGGAACAATGCAGAGCGTATTAACATGGGGTCATGAATGGGGTCCATGCTGTAGGAAGCTGGGAGAGAAAAGAAGGGCCTGTTTATTACTTCTCGGTGAGGGGCGTGTTCAAAACCTCCGGCAGGAGCTTACCTAAGTGTGAGGCCACTGCCTCCACAAGGAACCGACTTCATGAAGAAATCCAGCCGATCTGAATCCGGACCCGTAAAGGTGGAGGTCTTCGGCCTGACCCATCCGGGGCAGGTGCGGAAAAACAACGAGGACAATTTCACCGTCTGCAACCTCTCGAATGGGGAATGCAGCCTGCAGCCCACCGTCCGGAACCACACGGTGGGCAAATTCGGGACACTTCTGCTGGTCGCCGACGGCATGGGTGGAGAGTCGGCCGGTGAAATCGCCAGTCAGATCTGCACCGCCACCGTACCCAAGCGTCTCTACGACAATTTGAAATCTCTGGATCGCATTAGTGAGGTGAACTTCGTTCTCCTGCTCCGCGAGGCGATCGAGTACGCCAATCAGGTCATCCAGCAGCAGGCGCAGTCCAACAGCAGCTATCACGGCATGGGAACGACGGCGACGGCGTGTGTTCTTTTCCGAAATCATCTCTTCGTGGCACAGGTCGGCGACTCCCGTGCCTATCTCGTCCGGAAAGACAATCTGGTGCAACTTACCCGCGATCAGACGTTTCTCAACTACCTGGCCGACATCGGCCAGGAAATGCCCGAAGGAGAGGAGAAAGAGAAAAGGAAAAGCATCCTCACCCAGGCTGTGGGTACCAGCGAGACTCTGGACGTGCGAGTCACTTACGCCGACGTGCGGCAGGGCGACTGGATCGTGGTCTGTAGCGACGGGCTGCACAATATGGTGGAATCCTCTGATCTGTTAGCGGCGGTCTCGGGGACCGACACCGTGGTCGCCAAGTGCCAGAGCCTGATCGACCTGGCCAATAAGAACGGGGGCAAAGACAACATCACGGTGATATTGTCCCAGATTTCAGGGAGTGGGCTTGCGCCTGCCGATGAGGAGACCAAGGTAGAGGCCAAGGAATTCCGCGAAGAAGATTTTCAATCCGACTGATTCCCAAAAAGAAAGTTTCCCGAGGCGAACGCCTTCGGAGACCATGATATGAAGTGTCCCCAATGCGGTGAAATAAACCCGCAGGGCTTTAAGTTTTGTCGAGCCTGCGGCGAAGGTTTGAGAGGCGGGCCGCCTCCCAAAAGTGGCTCTCCGGCTCCTCCTGCGGCCAAATCCCGCAGGGAGGGAAAACCTGACTTCCAACTGGTTGCCACGCAGGGGCCGCTCTCGGGCCGACAATTCAATATCGGCGCCAAGGGACTCACCATCGGGCGGGACCCTCAAAAATGCCAGGTTGTTATCCCCGATGAGCAGGTCTCCCGCCTTCACGCCTGGGTGGGGTGGGGCGAAGCCGGGCAATTGAGCATCGAGGACCGCAAATCCGCCAACGGCACTTACGTGAACGGCACGCGGGTACCCAGGAAGGCCCTGGTGGCGGGAGATGTCGTGGCGTTCGGACCCGATGAGAAGCACCTCTTTCGCCTGATGAGGGTCAAGGAAACTCCCCCGCGCGCTCCCCAACCCACTGGCCAGACGGAATTGCTCAATGTGGCTCCGCCGCCCCCGCCCAGGGGATCTCCCTCCCAGGGCACCTCCGCTATTAATATGGGGGAATCCATGAGGCTCGGTCTCGACGAGAACCTCGAGGCGGCCACCATCGTGGACCGCCGCCGATTGGCAGCCGTCTCCCGGCCTCACGTCGAGCTGATCGTTGACAAATATGTAGTCCGCTCGCTCGATATCCCCGAGAGCGGATTGTGCGTGGGCCGCGATGCACGCAAGTGCCATATTCAAATGGAGCACCCGACCGTCTCGGCCCTCCACGCCATGATTGCCCTGGAGAAGGGCGAGGCCGTCCTCAAGGACCTTTCCACCAATGGATCATTCGTCAACGGCAAGCGGGTCCCCAACACC
>JAZFPV010000213.1:0-8309 GCA_036444795.1 Thermoplasmata archaeon | reverse complement strand
CGACGAAAGAGCGTCATCCCCGCCCCGATGACCGCCACCTTGCGCACGCTACGCCTCCAAGACCGCGACGCCCCCGGTGGCCGTGGGGATGCCGCGCCAGGATTGCGCCACGCCCAGACTCGCGTCGTCAACCTGGTGCTCCCCGGCCTGGCCCCGAAGCTGGCGCACAATCTCCATCACGCGGAAGAGACCGCTGGCCTCGAGGAGGTTGCCCACGCCGAGGGAGCCCCCCGACGGGTTCGCCGGCAGGTCGCCATCCATCTCGTAGAAGCCCTCACGAAGCAAGGCCCCCGCGCGGTTCCCCCCCGCCAGACCAAGGGCCTCGAGGTGCTGCAGCTCCTTGTAGGCGAAACGATCATCCACTTCGGCCACGTCCATCCGGCGGCGGGGACGTTCGATGCCGGCCATATCGTACGCCATATGAGCCGCCCAATCGGCGTAGCGCGCTTCCCGGAGGGATCGGGTCTCGAGCCACGGGCTATCAGAAGACCACCCGATGCCCCGGATCCAAACGGGTTGGTCCGTCAACTCCTTCGCCTTCTCGGCCGAGGCGAGGACGAGGACGATGGAGCCGTCAGCGAGGGGACTGATCTCGGCGGCCTTGAGGGGACGGAACAGCACCTCGGATTCCATGACCTCCTGGGAAGAGATCTTCCCCCCGAAACTCGCGGCTTCGTGGTGTCGGGCGTTCGCCTTGTTCTTGCGCACCACCTCCGCGCAGTCCTCCTCCGTGTTCTCGTCATCCGCGAGGAAGGCATCCATCTCCAATCCGGCGAGGTAGTGCGGGTGGGCGTTGAGCGGTCGGTTGAAGATAGGGTCGAAGGCGAAGGTCAGGATGCCTTCGTAGGTGAGGATGTCCGAGGCCTTACTATGAGCCTCGACGACTACGATGTCAAAGAAGCCCGTCTTGATCTGCATGAAGGCAGAGGCAAGACCTGCAATGGGATCCGCCGGGATGGTGCAAAAGCTCCTGAGGACACCCCCCAGCTGGTCCGGCATGCCCTCATCAGAAATCGACCAGCCCTCGAGGTAGTCCTCGGCGCAGGTGATGAAGCTGTCCACATCCTCGCGGGGGTTGATACCGGCATCTTCGTATGCCTTCAGGGCCGCTTCGAACATCAGCTCCTTGAACGAGTACTGCGGGGTTTCCGGAGGGAAGCCCTCGTAGCCGATGCCCACCACCGCGACGTTGGTTAACGGATCCCCTCCGAAACGCCTCCCCAGGATTTCGCGTACAGTTAAAAGCTTCCCTCTGGGACCCGATGACACCAAGCGGAAATGACGAAGTGAATCTTTCGACGATCTCCTCCAGTATGATCCGGACTAACTTCCATTCAGAAGTGTGCATGTTCTCATAGAGAATCGCGTGAATGTAGCCTTCAACCGTCGAGGGAATCTTCCCTCCAATTTGCTTCGTTGCTGAAACCGTTACATCAACCAACCACCATTTTGATTCTCGTTTTGCAAGTAGGTCCCAACATGAGGATGGGGAGAATGCATTCAAATCGTGAATCTCCGAGAACCCGTTCCTCCTCAGAAAGCCGGCAGCCTCTTTTTCGGCTTTCTTCCATGCCTCCTCTATTGCTCCATCCTCGATTCTTAGATCTCTGAGATAATGAATCACCGTGCTCTTTGACACCCCGACGGCCCTGACAATTTCAACGTAGCTCTTTCCCGCCAGCCGAGGGCTTCATCTGCTCAAGCGTCGTCCTCGAAATCTTACCTCTGGGCGACTTACCAGCCTCCTGGCCATACTGACGAAGTAGCCTCGGAACCTCCTAGTGTTTGAGGAAGAGGGTGGGTGAAAGTCCCTAATGTCAGGGTTCACAGCTTGCAGTCCCCGGTTCTTTATATCGCCTGTTTCATGAGAAACCGGTTGACAGAGTACTACTTCGACGTGGAGACCGAGGGAGAGGATCCCCTCCAGGACAAGATCATCACCATCCAATTCCAACAGCTCGAGGACGGGGAGCCGCGTGGCAGCTTTACCGTGCTGGCGGAGTGGGAGTGGGGGGAGAAGGAGATCCTCCGCACCCTCCAGAAAAAGGGGTTTCTGGAGGCCGGGTGGGACTTCGTCCCCGTGGGGAACCGGCTCCGCTTCGACCTCAATTTTGTGGTGGAACGGGCGGAGCGCCACAAGCTCATCACCTGGAAGCCCGGGGAGGTGAAGTACTACCTCTTCGAGAAGCCCATGCTGGATCTCGCTTCGGTCCTCGTCCTCATGAACCGGGGTCGGTTCAAAGGGTCCAGCCTCACGACATTCACGGCGAAGAAAAAGTGGGGGAACGTGATCCGCACCCACTATCACAACGGGGAGTACGCGGAGATCCTGAAGTACGTGGAGATGGAGAAGGAGGCGGTCCTCGATCTCTACCGGGAGGTCCGCTCCGTCCTCTCGACGCTCGGCGATCGGCGGAAGAAGCGCCTGGCCGAGTAGACGGGCCAAACCTTCTTGGTCGGAGGCTCCATCGTCCCGACGTTGAAGCTCGAGCTTACGGCGGAACACGAGCTCATTCGTCAGACAGTCCGAGCGTACTGCGAGGAGAAGGTGGCGCCCGTGGCTCGAGAGCTCGACGCCACCTCCACATTCCCCAAGGAGACCATCGCCGGGCTGGCAGAGTTGGGCCTCTTGGGCCTCGTCGTCCCGCCCGAGTACGGGGGGAATCTCGTCGATGTGCTCTCCTTGGCCATCGCCATCGAAGAGATCGCCCGGGTGGATGGGGCGCATGCCCTCAGCGTGTCCGCCCACAACGGGCTCTGCACGAGCCACCTCGTCCTGGCGGGGTCGGAGGAGCAGAAGGTCCGGTATCTACCTCACCTCGCCGCCGGCGACTACATGGGCGCGTGGGCGCTCACCGAAGCAAGCTCCGGCTCCGACGCCTCGAGGATGCGGACCACGGCCGTGAAAGACGGAGACGAGTGGGTCCTGAACGGGGCTAAAAACCTCTGCACGAATGCGAACCATGCGGGGGTCCTTGTCATCATGGCCCGGACGGAAGGGGACCGAGGGGCCCACGGGGTGAGCGCCTTCGCGGTGGAGCGGGGCACTCCCGGCCTCATCATCGGACGAGACGAAGACAAACTCGGGGTCCGCGCCTCTTCGACCTCTCCCGTGGATCTGGAGGACTGCCGCATTCCGGAGGACCACCTCGTGGGCGAGTTGCATGGTGCCTTCCCGGACGTTCTTCGGGTCCTGGATGGAGGACGCATCGGCATTGGAGCGATGGCCGTAGGCCTGGCCCAGGGCGCCTTGGACGCGTCCCTTCGGTACGCCCTAGACCGGGAGTCGTCCGGTCACTCCATCTACGACTTCCAGGCCATCCAATTCATGCTCGCCGACATGGCCACGCAGCTGGAGGCGGCTCGCTGGCTCGTGTACAGGGCGGCCTACAGGAAACAGGCCGGCTTGCCCTTCAAGAAGGAAGCGGCGATGGGGAAGCTCTACGCCTCCGAGGCCGCGATGCGCATAACCACCAAGGCGGTGCAGATTCACGGGGGCTACGGTTACATCAAGGACTTCCCCGTCGAGCGGATGTTCCGGGACGCGAAACTGACGGAGATCGGTGAGGGGACCAGCGAAATTCAGCGGCTGGTAATCGCCCGGGAGATCCTGGATGCGGCCGACACCGTGACGTGACGCGGAGCGCAGACCCACCTCCACCGAATTCCCTCTCCCCGTTTGGCAAAGACTTTATTGAGTGAGCCACTCGAAGGGCCGGGGTTCCCGGAGCCCCTTCTGGAGGGAAGAGAGCCATGGTTAGCAACGAGGAGTTGGCGGAGCGATTTTACGCGGCGTTAAACGCCCACGATAGCCAGAAGATCGGCGAACAACTGACCGAGGACGTGAACTATTGGGAAGCCAACCTGCCCGAGCCCATCCACGGGCGAAAGGCCGTGGAGGAACACTTCGAGCAGAATTGGAAGGCGTTCCCGGAGACAAGTATGAAGGTGGTCAACCGCGTCGTGAGTGGGGACTGGACGGCCGACGAGGTGGAGTGGACGGGAACGAACTCGGGACCGATTAAGACGCCCACCCAGACGATACCTGCCACCGGGAAACAGGCCACGATGTGGCTCATGGCGGTCACCAGGAGGTCCGGAGACAAGGTCTCCGGTGTGCGTGTGTACTACGATCAGGTGGGGCTGCTGGCCCAGCTCGGTCTCATGGAACCGCCCGGTTCCGAGTAATTCTTGCGCTGAGAAGAGGCCCTTCCGCCCGCCGGTAGGAAGTCTCGCCAGCGCGAGCTACTGAACGTAGATATTCGAGCGCACCCATGATGTAGGTGTGGCCGAGGGGAAGGTCCCCGAACGGAAACCCGACGGATGGGATGGACCCCGAGAGGGGTATCCCAAAGACCAAAAGCTCTACGCGGACCCCGAGAACTGGAAGTACCCTGTCCACACCCCGTTTCACGCTCGGGCCGCCCTGCGGTACTTTGACCAACCGGAGAACCGGACGAAATACACCCAGGAGGAGCAGGCATACATCGACTGGCGCATCGGCCAGGCGCTCCGGCGCTATGGGGTGGTGGAGGGCCGTTCCTTCGAAGACCGGGTGAACCCCTTCGACAAGGACGTGGAGGAGATGACCCTCCGTGACCTGCTCGTTTTCTTCCTCGGAGAGGACCGCCTCAAGCGGGCGCTTGGCATGGGGGAGGTCAGCTTAGACCGGTCGGATGGGGTGTTGGAAGGGCGCGCGAAGTATCCCGTGCGAATCGACGTCCCGGACAAGCGGATCGCCCACACCTGTCCGGATTGGGAGCGGCGCTCAGCAGGAGGACTGTTTTGCAAGCACGTGGGGGCGATCTTCCTGAAGCTCTCAGAGGAGGAAGCCACCCAGATTCTACGCCAGCTCATCCCGGATCGGGAGAAGTGGATCTTTCAGCTAGGCGAGTCGCCGTAGCGTTACGGTTCGCCGAGGTCCTCTTCTGAAGGGTCCATGATCTGGCTCAGGGTGGCCGAGACGGGGTGGCGACAGATCGGGCATCGGCCGCCCACGATGCAGGCGCTGCAGAGGTATTGCCCGCAGAGATGCTGATACACCCCCTCCGTGCCGTGTTTTCGACAGCGGGTGCCCGTCGCGGGGCCGGCCGGGGCCCGCGTCGTCGGTCTGCGGACCCGGGAGGATGTCTCCTCGAAGTTCTGCAGGGCGAGTTCGATCATCTTCGCTTGATGCGCCCCCACACCCAGTTCCCGGGCGAGGATGAGGGTCTCGCGGTCTTGCTCCGGAAGCTCCATCGCGATCTTCATGAGGCGTTCGAGGCCGGGGGTGTCCTCCTGAGGCAGGTCCGTCTCCACCACCCCTTGGATGTACTCGAGTACGCGTCGTCCTTGGACGGGAGGCATCTCCGGGAACTCGTGGACCACCTCCGCCAACCGGGGCAGGCCTGTCCCCTCGTTTCGGACCAGTACGTCCCGAGACCGTGCCTCGAGGGTGCGGATTTCCCCTTCGTCCAGGGATAAGATGTCCAGGGGGGCGGGCTCGTTTACATAACGCAGGACGTCCGGCAGAAGCTCCATCGGCACGTCGCAGTAACGGAAGGCCTCTTCCTTCGACGCGGAGCGCTCGTGCGTGAGCTCGAACTGCAGGACCCGGAAGGCATAGCCCTCCACACGACGCGCGTGGCGTCTCTCCTCCACGCCCTCCCGTCCCTCGGCCGCGGAGCCGCTGGCCGGGTTTACGAGCAGGGCTCGATCGTAAGCCTCGAGGCCCTCGTCGAACAGGTCGACTTCCGTGTACGCCTGTCCGAGCCAGGTGAGGACTTCCTCATCCTCCGGCCCCAGATCATCCGCCATACGGAGGGACTCCAAGGCCTCGGTCCACCGCTCCTCCTGGGCGTACAGGCGCCCCTGTCCCTTCCAGAGACCGGGGTCGCGCGGGTCTGCACCGAGGGCCCGTTCGTAACAGGCAATCGCTCCCGCCCCGTCGGCCTGCCGCTCGTAGAGGGCCGAGAGGCGAATCCAGGTGGATGAAGGGAGAGGACCCGCTCGCAAGGCGGGGGTGAGAACATCCCACGCATCATCCCAGCGCCCGAGACCTCCAAGGGCTTCCGCCCGTAGGAGGTCGGCTTCCCGGCCCGGAGGTCGGGTGCCGGATGGCGGATCCAGGAACTCAAGGGCCTCCTCGTAGTGGGTTTCTCGGATTAGGAGGATCGCGAGGGTCTGCGTCAAGAGGGAATCGGGTGAGTCCCCGGACACCTCACCTCGAAGGAGCCTGATCCCCTCCTCCGCCCGATTCAGCTCACCCAGGACACGACCCTTGGCCGCCAGGGTCTCGGGGGTTCCCCCTCCGTAGTGCAGGGCTTGGTTGACGGCCTGGAGAGCCTCCTCCCACCGACCCGCTTCCGCGAGAATCTGGGCCTTCCAAAGGCAGGTCTGTGCATCAGCCGGATGCTTCGTCTCGAGTTCCTTCATGTCGCGAAGCGCCTCCTCCGACTTCCCGCTTCGGACGAAGCTGAGAGCCCTCCCCCGGATTGCCTCATCCATGCCGGGCTGGAGGGCGAGGGTCGCATCGAAGGCTCGAAGCGCGGCCTCCTGATTTCCGAGGGCGACCAGAGCCTGCGCCCGGGCGAGGGCGGCCCTCTCGTTTCGTCGATCCAAGGCCATGGCCTCATTGCTGAGTCGGAGGGCCCCTTCCGCCTCCCCTAGCTCGAGCAGCATGAACGCCTCCTCCACCTTCGGGGCCGGGTCCCGAGGCATGCGCCTGGCGGCCTCCGACCAGCTGAGGCGGGACTCCGTCGTGAGCCCGAGAGATCGAGCAAACCGGGCCCGTGCCATCCAGCCCTGCGCCTCGGTGGGATAGGCGCCCGTGAAGGCGACGGCGGTCTCCAGCGCTTCCTGGAACTCCCCCAGGCGTTCGAGGCATCGGATCCGCGCAAGGAGCAAGTCGTGATGATAAGCCGGATCGCCCGATGCCGACTCCAAAACCCTGAGTCCCTCTCGCGGGTCTTCGAGCTCGAGGAGGCACTCGGTCGCACCCAGGCGGGCGCGATCCAGAGAGGCATCGGCACCGAGGGCTTGCTCGTAGGAATGGAGGGCCTCTCGAAAGCGGCCCGCCTCTTGGAGGCAGATTCCGTGGGCGATCCACCAGACCCCTTCGCCCCCCCTAGCCACCGCCCGGTTGAACGCCTCGAGGGCCTCCTCCAGGCGTTCGGACCTTTGGAGACAGAGACCTTGGCGGTACCAACTCTCCGGATCGTCACCAAGTTCGGCGGCGCGCGCATACGCCGTGGCGCCGCCTTGGAAGTCCCTGAGGGCGAAGAGGGCGTGGCCTCGGCCCTTCCAGGCCGCGGCGTTCTCCGGTTCGGCTGCGAGGACCTCATCGTAAATGCGGTAGGCTTCGCCGAAGCGCTCCGATCCCTGAAGCAGCTCGGCCTTCTTCAGAAGAAGAGTGAGGCTGCCTGGTACGGCTTTGAGTCCCCGCTCGCAAACGCGGGTCGCACGGCGGGGCTTCCCCTGCGCAACAGCGAGGGAGGCCAGCTCCAAGTACACATCCACATCGTCGGGAGTCAATCGCAGGATGGCTTCGCCGCAGCGGAAGAGCTCCTTCGGGTCGTCCGCTTGCTGCAGGATGTCCCGTTTCACCTGCAGAAACTCGACGTCGCCGTAGAGGCGAACCCCCCGGTTGACGACCTTCAGGGCCGCCGCATTCCGATCCAGGCCCCGAAGAGCGAGGGCGAGGCATCGGAGTCCCGTTCGATCGTCGGGATGCGCCCGCAGGGTGGCCTCGGCGGCACGACGGGCGAGATCCCACGCTGCCATCCGGAGGGCCAGTTCCCCGGCCCTCCGAAGCGCCGCGTCATCCGACCCGTTCTCCAGCACCTCGAGAAGGAGGGCTTCCGCCTTGTCTCCCTCGCCGCTCTCGTACCAACTCCGGGCCGTGTCGACGCGATAGATGAACCGATCGGGATGGGCCGTTGCGAGTCGATTCGTGACGAGACGGTACCCCTCCCAGAGCTCCAGGGTGGCCAGAGCCTCGCGCCATCCTTCGAGGTACTCCTCGTCGTCCCTGGCCCGGTCCGAGCAGGATTGGTAGTATTCCAGGGCCTCTTGGTCTCGACCGGCCCGATGCAGCAGATTCCCGAGGCGGACGACACTGGCGACCTGCCTCGGGTCGTAGCGGAGGGTCACCTGGAGGGACCGGATGGCCTCCTCCTCTTCCCCTCGCTTGACTTCCAGGCGGGCCTTCATCTCCCAGACCGTCGCTCGCGTGGACTCGATCGTGAGAGTCTCCTGAATCGCCTCCGCGGCCTCGTCGTAGGCCCCGTTGGCGAGGAAAACGCGCGCACGTCCCTCCAACGCGTCCACAT
>JAZFPV010000212.1:0-2412 GCA_036444795.1 Thermoplasmata archaeon | reverse complement strand
TCGAGCCCATGATTGCCCACGTAAGTGAGGGAGGGCAACCCGACGATGTCACGTACCGCGGACGCTGCGCGCCCCGAGATGATCACCACGGAGCGATAGCGATCGCTTAAGCTCCGAAGATGGACCCGGGTTTGACCCGGCAGTCGTACCGCTTCCGGGACATCCACCAACTCGGCCAACGTCCCGTCCAGATCGAGGAAGAGGCCCGTCGCCTCCGGGTGGGCCTTGAGGTTCCGGAGTGTGTTCCTGTTCTTCATCGCAGGGGGGCACCTGATTCGTCCCGATGCCGAGGAAACGTTTAAGCGACGGGAAAGATTTCGGCCTTTCCACGACTCCAAAAGGGGTGCACTCCTCGTGAGAAGCGTCCAGCTCCCGGCCAAGGACGTGGACGACTATCGCGAAGTCGCGGGGGAGGACGCGGTCGCGGCCCTCCACGCAGCGGCCGAGGGTCTCCAAGGGAAGCGGATTCTGCATATCAACTCGACAGCCTACGGCGGCGGGGTGGCCGAGATTCTCTCCTCCCTTGTGCCCTTGACCCGGAGCCTCGGGATCGACGCCCACTGGCAGGTGATGGAGGGGAACGAGGAGTTTTTCCGGATCACCAAGACGATTCACAACGGGATGCACGGCGGGGATGTCACGATCACGCCTTCCATGCTGGAAACCTACCGCGAGGTGAATCGCCAGAACGCAGAGGAGATGGAAGACGGGTGGGATTTCGTCGTAGTCCACGATCCTCAACCGCTCGCCCTCGCGCGCCTCGCGATGAAGTCAGGCCAATGGGCTTGGCGGTGCCACGTTGATCCTACGCAGGCCGTTCCGGGATGCTGGGCGTTGATCGAGGAGTACCTTCCGGAATACGACGCGACCATTTTCAGCCTCGATGAATACGCTCCCGAGGGCTTGTCCCCTCAACCTGTCATCATCCCTCCCAGCATCGATCCCTTGTCCCCGAAGAATCGACCGATGAGCCTCGACGAGGCTGAGACCGTCGCGGCGCGATTCGGAGTGGATCCGACTCGGCCCATCATCTCAACGGTTTCCCGGTTCGATCCGTGGAAGGACACCCTGGGCCTCATCGACGTGTACCGCCGAACCAAGGAGAAGCTTCCCGACCTCCAACTCCTCTTCGTGGCCTCGATGGCCGACGATGACCCGGAGGGCTGGGAATACCACGAAAGGACCCTTCGAAAAGCGGGCGAGGACCCTGACATCCACTTTCTCACCAACTTGATCGGGGTGCACGCCGAGGAGGTCAACGCCTTCCAGCGTCTCTCCGACGTGGGCATTCTCCGTTCCATCCGTGAGGGTTTTGGGCTCTCCGTGTCCGAGTCCTTATGGAAGGGCGTCCCGGTCGTCGGGAGCCAGACGGGGGGCATCCCGCTGCAGGTTCTGGACGGTCAGACGGGCTTCCTCGTCCATAATTTCGAGGGAGCGGTGGATCGAATCCTCCGCCTCTTGGGGGACGAGGAGCTCCGGACCCAGATGGGGGAGGCCGGGCGCGAACACGTCCTCGAGAACTTCCTGATTACCCGGCATCTGATGGACTACTTGAGGCTCTTCACTCGTCTGGACGCGTCTGCCTGAGCCCCCCCGCAACCTCTTTAGCCCGGGTGTTCCCTCACAGGCTCCGAGGCCTTTTCATGCCCCTCCTTGATGTGAGCATGCCCCTCGGTCCCGGGACCCCGTCCTATCCGGGAGATACGCCCTTTTCGCGTGATGAGCAACGTAGCCTGGGGGACGGGGACGACCTGACTTTGTCGAAACTCTCGATGAGCGCCCACGGGGGGACCCACGTGGATGCCCCCTCCCACTTCGTGACCCAAGGCGCGACCGTTTCCGATCTCGCGGTGGATGCATTCTCCGGCCCGGCCCTGTTGCTGGACCTACGGGGCGTGAGTCATGCGGTGGGGAAACACCACTTGCATCCCCATCCCATCGGGTCGGGCGACATCCTCCTCATGAAGACCAGGAACTCCCAGCGTTGGAAGCGCGGTCGTTTCTTCGAGGATTACATCTACCTCTCGGACGAGGGAGCGCAGTACCTGGAAGAGACGAAGGTGAAGGCGGTGGGCATTGACTCCCTCTCCATCGAGGGCTTCCGCGTCGAGAGGTTCCCGGTCCATCACCGACTCTTGAATCAAGGGATTGGGATCATTGAGGGCCTCGATTTGTCCTTGGCCAAGCCCGGTCGATACTGGTTCGACTGTTTCCCCCTCCGAGTCGTCGGGGGCGACGGGGCCCCCGCTCGAGCGGTTCTGTGGGAGGAAGCGCCCCCCAAGGCGTTCTGACCGATTGGGGCTTCCCAGTTCAAGGGATCCCCCCTCCCTCGTCCTGCCAGACTAGGATGTCTTTGAAAACCTCTCTCCCGCGCGCTCCAAACACGATTTCGAACTCCCGCCAGGGATGCCG
>JAZFPV010000211.1:0-8178 GCA_036444795.1 Thermoplasmata archaeon | reverse complement strand
ACCCGATGCTTCTCCACCGCGGGCCGCCCTCGCCATTCGGTCCGCGTGATGAGGGCCTCGGCCCCCCGGTGGAGGAGCACGGTGCGACTCATGCTGGCCTCCGTAGAAAAACGTTCTCACCTCGTTCACGACGTCCCAGGAGGCCCGCGGACGGAAGGTCCGAGGCAGTCGTGCGCGAACCTCTGGACGGAGAATCCGGCTGTCGAGGATCACGACGGCCGCCACGTCCTCCTCCCCACGAATGCACCGACCCGCGCACTGCACTGCCCTGTTAAGGGCGGGGTAAAGATAGGCGTACTCGTACCCCCGACGCCGGCCGAAGCGCTCGGCGTAGAAGGCGCGCAAGGCCTCAGCCCGGAGGTCGGGCGGACTCATGGCTAGGCCCGCCACAATCACCCCCTGCAACAGGTTGCCGGGGTAGTCGATTCCTTCGGAGAGGGAGCCGCCCTGCACCGCCATCAAGAGGCACCCACCTGCCTCTCGCCTCGATCGCAAGATGTGAACGAGTCCCTCCTTCGTCGCTTTCGTCTGACCCCGGTGCTCCCGGACCATCCGCTTCTCCAAGGGGAAGGCCCGGAGGGCCTCCCCGATCCGGCGTCCGACCTCATACGAGGGAAAGAACGCGGCCACATTACCCGGGATCACACGACACAGGCGGGCAATCTCCCGCGCGCAGGGGCCGAACGCACCTGGCCGTTTCCGGTAGGCCAAGGAGAGTCCTCGGCTCGCGAGGAGGAGCCGGTTCTGGGGAGGAAAATCGGACAGGTACTCCCGAATTCTCGTGCGACGCGTCTCCAGGCCGAGAAGGTTCACATACATCTCCCCCGGGTGCAGGGTCCCGCTCATCAGGAGGACGGCGTAGAGGCGCCGGAAGACCTCCCGGGTGGCGGGCTGGGGGTCCAGGGCGGCGAGGAGAAGGGAGCCTCCATCTCGCCGGGAGAGAAGCCGAAGATGACGTTCCTCGTCCCAGCCCTCGAGGACGGCCTTGGCCTCTTGGACTCGCATCCGGTCCTCCCGATGCCGAGGAACGAGACGGTCGAGGTGCCGAACCAAGGCACCACGCGCGGACCGCGCCCGGGAGAACACCGAACTCCGTTTCAGGAGTCTGTCGAGGAACTCCGCGGGGACCCGGGAATCCCCACCCACGAACCAGGCCTCGCTCGCGAGGAGGCGAGACACGGCGCCCAACGTGGCGGCGCCTCGCTTCGTTCTGGCCGCCCGGGCAAGGCGGGCGAGGGCCTGGGAGGTGAGGCCGTGCGAGAGGACCTGCCGGGCGCGGGAAGGGAGGTTGTGTGCCTCATCCACGACGCAGATGAGGTCACGCCGACGGAGGCCCGCGGATCGCAAAACGCCGTCCGAGGCAGGGTCGAAGAGATGGTTGTAATCGCACACAATCAGCTCGGCTCGGCCGACGGCCCGAAGGGCGGCGCTGTAGGCACAGACCCCAAAGCGGAGGGCGAGACGGACGGCGTCCTGGGCGTGAAGAGGCTTCCGAAGGAGGGTCCGAGCAAAGGGTCCAACCGCGCCCTCCTCGCGAAGATGGGCTTCCGGGTCGGGACACATCGCCTCCCGTGCCACCAGATCCACGGTCGGGATTGTGTCTCCGTTGCGACCAATCAGGCGCGCGGTTTCCACGGCGATCCGATGTTGGCTCCGCCGAGCCGTGGTGAAGATGACCTTCTTCTCCTCCTCCCGGGCGACCTCCAGGCTCGCGGCCAGGGCCACCGCGGTCTTTCCCAGGCCGGTGGGCGCCTGCGCGAGAAGAATGCCTTCCCTCCCGAGCCACTCCCGCGCGTCTCGCAGGAAGCGGGCCTGTCCCTTCCGCGGGGCGTCATAGGGAAACAGACTCTGCACCACGATCCAAGGACAACCCGAGGGGTCGTCTGGGTTCCGGCTGCAGGCAGGGTGCCTTTCGCGGTCCCGGGGAGACGCCGGCCCTCGAGGGTCAGGCCAACGCCGGCCAGATCTTGTAACCGCGCCGATCCGCAAACCGCTCGATGATCCCGAGAACGTGCCGGCTTCCGATTCGGCCGACGGTGTTGACCAGGGTCTTGACCAGGAGCGGCATGCTGGAGAGGCCCCATAGGGTCTCGTCGATCTCCCGAAGGATGGACTTCCAACAGCGGTAGACGACGTTGAACCGGGCCTCGTCCATCATCTCGTCGAAACGGTAGAACTCCTCGCCGCGCAGGACGCCGATGGGGACGAAGGACAGGGGGGCGACGATGTAGTGGGGGTGGTCCATGACCTTCTCCATCTCGTCGAGGAGCACGCAGGTGTCGTAGGCGTCCTCGGACGTTTCTCCGGGGAGTCCGATGATGGCGGTGAGGGCAGGGAACCACTTGTTCTCATTCAGGATCTTGATCGATTCCCGAACGACCTCAGGCCATTCCGACGGCTGGTAGGGGAGAAGCTTTCGCGGCATGACCTTCTCCACAAGGGAGACGCTCCCCGTCTCGAGCCCAGATTGGATGCCGACCCACTTCCGCTGGCCCCCGTTCCCGTTGAGGATCTGGCTGAGGTCATGGATCAGATCGGGATCCGCAGCGACAGAGGCCAGGGTCCCGTGGGTGGGATTGCCGGACTCGATGCCCTTGACATCCATGGCCGCCTGGAAGATCTCCTTGATGGCGTCACCGTTGGGCATCATGGTCCGGTAGTTTTCGACCTTGTACAGGAAGATGTCATCGGAGTGAATCCAGGCGTTCTTCAGGCCCACCTTGGCGTTGATGGCGGCCTCCTGCTGGATGTACTCGGGCGAGAAGTAGCGGAGCTTTCGGAGGGTGACCTCGCAGAACTGGCAGCCCCGGCCGCACCCGCGCATGACCTCGATCATGCCGTGCATGCTCGGGGCGACGATGGGGGGGATCTCCTCCAACTTGGGCGGGTTCAGCGGCGCCGGATACATCTCGGGTGCGGTCCCGTCCATGATATCCCGGAAGATGTCCCCGACGATGTGGTCCACCTCCCCGGCCACGAGATGGTCGATGCCGTACCGCTCCTTCTCCTCGGGGCGGTAGTCGAAGTGCCAAACCCCCGCGCCCCCTACCACCAGCTTGAACTTGCGGTTCCCGTTGGGGAGGTTCAACACCAGGTCCTCGAAGCAGGCTTTGGTGTAGGGCGTCATGACCCCGCCGTTGGTGAAGCTCATGCTCACCGGGCCGAGGCCCAGGGGATCCATGGTGTGGAGTCCCACCACCTCCGTCTCGGGGCCGATAAACTGGTTCACGTGTTGCGGGTGGGCGACGACGATCTCATCTCGGCGGAAGTCCTGCAGGAGAGCGGCCTCGAGCTTCCGCAGGCCGTACGGGGCCCAGACCGCCTCGCCGTTCCGATGAGGCGGGGCGGGGGCCAGGGCGCGGAAGGCGAACCGGGAGTACCAGAAGTCCGTCGGGATGCAGCTGAAGAAGGTCGCCAGCGGAAGCTCACGGAAGTTCGTCATGAGGCTGTAATCTGCCGATAGGACGATCCGGGCCATCTCGCATCCACCCCCCTGTGGTCAAGGCTCCTGGCGGGGTCTTCCGCCTCGCGTCACCGGCTTGGCGTGCCTCATCCAAGCGACCTCCCGAAGGTCCGCCCGTGCGCGACGGGGCAGAAACGCGACTTCCTGCCTCATCGTCAGGCCCGAATTTAACATTTTCCTGCCTTCTGGAGGAGTGTCCAGTCGTGCGGCATAACGCCGTGATTCTCTCGCGCGTAGGGACTCAACCTAGAAATACGCTTGGGGGCACTGGAAGGTCCGATGGCCGTGTACTCCTCGTACGGCCCCGTGAAGCCTCCCATCCGTTTCAGCCGGCAGGAGGTCGGCCAGATCCTCCTGGCGGTCTCGCTCCTCACGTTCGCCTTCGCGTTGTTCTTCTCGCGATCGCCTCGCTACAGCTTCCTCGACGCCTTCATTCTGGCGGCAGTCGCGGTCCCCTTGGGGTTTCTCCTCCACGAGCTGGGACACAAGGTGGTGGCCCAGCGGTACGGATTCTTTGCCGAGTTTCGGGCGTGGTACATGGGTTTGGTTATGGCGGTCTTTACGGCGTACATTGGCTTTCTCTTCGCCGCTCCCGGTGCCGTGGTTATCCAGGGGTTCGGGTCGGCACGTCAGAATGGTCGGATCAGCGCGGCGGGGCCGGGGGTCAACCTGGTCATCGGGGGAACCTTCGCCTTCGTCTGGTTTCTTCTCATCCTGACCGGTCTGAACTTCGGAATCGGCATGGCCATCACCCTCACGGACCTCGTGGCCGGGGTCGCCTTCATCAACGTCCTCCTGGGCACCTTCAACATGATTCCATTCGGCCCGTTGGATGGCCTCAAGATCATCCGATGGGACCTGAAGGCCTATCTCCTCCTCCTGGCACCCCTAGGAACGTTGCTCGTGCTCGGCTTTCTGTTCTTTAATCCCTTCTTCCGTTAGCCGTCGTTGATGAGGTTCGCAAAGAATCCGGCTCCAAAGCCGTTGTCCACGTTCACGACCACCACGCCGGGCACGCACGTATTGATCATCGCGAGGAGAGCGGCCAAGCCGTCGAAATTGGCGCCGTACCCAACGCTCGTCGGCACGGCGATGACCGGCGCCTCGATGAGCCCCGCCACGGCGCTCGGCAGCGCCCCCTCCATCCCCGCCACAACGATAACCACGTTGGCCTCCGCCAACCGCTCCCCTTGATCCAGCAGCCTGTGCACCCCCGCCACCCCGACGTCGTACATGCGGGTGGTCCGATTCCCCAAGACCTCACACGTGACGGCCGCTTCCTCCGCCACGGGTCGGTCGGAGGTGCCCCCCGTGGCCACGACGACCTGGCCCTTCTCGGGCGGCGCCGGGGAACCGAGGAGAATCAGCCGAGCCTCCGGGAAATACGTCACCTCCTTGTGGGGGAGCTGTTCCTGCACCACCTTGGCGACCTCGGCCTCCGCCCTCGTCGCCAGGACCCGCTCCGAGTCTCGGGAGAGGCCTCGGAGGATGGCGGCGACCTGATCGGGGGTCTTCCCGGGGCAGTACACGACCTCGGGAAAGCCCCGTCGGATGGACCGGTGCGTGTCCAACTTGGCGAAGCCCAAATCCTCGTAGGGGAGACGCCGGAAGGCTTCCATGGCTTCGCCGACGGTGATCTCGCCCCCCTGGAGCGCCTCGAGGAGGCCCCGGAGCTTCTCCCGGTCCATGGACCTATCCGACCTTCTCCCACTTCTCGAGCTCGAGGACGCTCGAGAGGGTGCCTCCCCGTTTGATTTCCTCTCGGATGCGATTCTCGCGCTCCAGCACGTCCAGGGACCGGTTCGCGATCTCGACGCCCATCTCCTGGGGAATCACCACGACGCCGGTCTCGTCGCCCACGATCCAATCGCCCGTCCGGACACGCCGGCCCCCACACGTAATCTCCGGACCGATCTCGCCGTGCCCCTTGGGCTCGCCTGCGTGGGGCACGACCCAACGCGAGAAGACGGGGAAGTCGGCATCCAAGATCGCCTCCATGTCCCGTGAGGCCCCGTCGATGACCACGCCGGCGACCCCTTTGACCTTGCAGCTCCAGGAGGCGAGCTCCCCCCATACGGCGGTCTTGCCCCCGCCGACGTCCACCACGATCACGGTTCCTTCGGTGGCCTTATCGATGGCCTCCACCGGTTTCGCCCAGTCACCGTCGGCCGTCTTGACGGTCAAGGCCCGCCCGACCATGTGCGTGCCCCGGTTGACCCTCGGGAGGATGTCCGCCATGGGTCCCCGCTTCTGCATGGCGTCGGCGATGTTGGAGGTGGACACCTGGGCGAAGGCCTTAGAGAGCTCGTCCTGGCCGTACTTCTTATACAGCTTCGTCCGGAGGGCTTTCCGCTCCTGGATGGCCTGCTTGATGTCGGCTGTGGCCTGGGTGACCTTCGGCTCCTTGATGATGGCCCCCCCCACGATGATGATCGAAGCGCCCGCCTCCAGAACCTGGGGAACGGTCTCGGTGTTCAGCCCGCCCGCCACGGCAATGGGGATGCGGACGGCCTCCGTGAGAGCCTTCAGCTCCTTCAGCGGGGTCCGGGCAATCATCTGCTCATCGATGCTCACGTGGTGGCAGAGGTAGTCGACCCCGAGTGCCTCCACCTCCCGGGCCCGCTTCGCCTTGTCCTTTACCGCCATGAGGTCCCCCATGACCTTGGCCCCGTACCGACGGGCCGCCTTCACCGCCTCCAGGACGGTGGCGTCGTCCGTGACGACCATGACCGAGATGACGTCCGCCCCGGCCTTGGCGGCGATCTCGACTTCGTAGGCGCCCGTGTCCATGATCTTCAGGTCCGCCACGATGACCCGGTCCGGGAAGGTTCGCTTCAGGGCGCGGACCGCCTCCACCCCCTCGCTCTTGATGAGAGGGGTACCGGCCTCAATCCAATCGGCCCCGCCCTCCACCGCTTCCTTGGCCGCCTGGAGAGCCCGACTCAGGTGCATGAAGTCCAAGGCCACCTGAAGAACAGGCTCGGTGAGCATGCCTTTCCATACTCCGGGCGGGATTAAAGACTTGCTTCGCCGGCGGTCCTCCCCCTTCGAATCGAAGTTGATAACGAAGCGAAAAGCCTGATAAGCGACCGCTCGCAAGAACAACCCGTGGGCAGCTCGGTGAGTGCGGCCAACCGAGAGAGATGTCTGACGGGCATCGACGGCCTGGACAACGTCCTGAACGGAGGCCTGCCGCGAAACAACACCATCCTGGTGACCGGAAGCTGCGGGACCGGGAAGACCTCCATGAGCCTCGAATTCCTCCTTCACGGGGCGGAGGAGGGTGAGACGGGGATTTTCGTCGCAGCCACGGAGCCCCCGGAGAAGCTCACGGAGAACATGATCCCGTACGACTTCTACGATCCCCAGATGCTGGCGAAGAAGCTGATCATCTTCATCGACCTCCACGAGCTCTATAAGAGAGCCAAGACCGAGGGGCCGGAGATCGACCAGAAGGGGTCCGAGGCGTTGATGGAGGCCATCGTAGCCGCGGTGAAAACCCACGGCGCGAAGCGCCTTGTCATCGACTCCATTACCTCGATCTGCGCCCGCCTGCTCACGGCCGACCTCATCCGAGAGTTCATTCGGGGCCTCAGTCACGCCCTCTCCCGGGAAGGGTGCACGGCCCTGCTCATTGCCGAAGTCCCCGCGGGGGACGACCGGTACTCTCCTTACGGGGTAGAGGAGGCGGTGGTGGACGGCGTCATCCTGCTGGGAAACCTGGAGCGGCAGGGGGACCTGCTGCGCACCCTGCAGGTGGTGAAAATGCGCGGCACGACGCACTCCCGAGCCAAGTACATCCTGGACCTGACCTCCGTGGGTACCCTTCTGGCGCCCCTGCTCAAGGGAGCCGGTTAGATGGAAGCAACGGTCACGGGGGTGCAAAAGCTCCTGGAGATTCCTCCCGCCTCGGCCATCGCACTGGAGATGGCGGCGGAGCACTATTTCGATGCCGTGCGGGGGATCCTGGACGTCTTCGCACCGCAAAAGAACCTCGATGCCGTGTACATCACGGCCACAATCCCTTCCAAGTCCATCATCGGGGCCCTCACCACCCTCGAGGTGGACCTGACACGCACCCGATTCGTAGACTGCGTCTCCCGCATGACGATGGGCGCGAGCGAGCGGGACGACCGGGCGGTGTACGTGGAGAGTCCCACGATGCTCGAGACGGTCTTGCTGAAAGTGGAGTTCCTCCTCAGGAAGCTCGGCGGAGAGGAGGCCGTCGTGGTCCTCGACTCCATCAATTCCCTGGCCATTCACAACAGCCCCCGGGTCCTCTCCGAGTTCCTGCACATGCTGACGAACCACCTGCGCACGCGGGGGGCCTACACCTTCATCTTCTCCATGGAGGAGTATGCCTCCGAGGAGACCGCCAACATCCTCAACCTCGTGGCCGACGACGTGATCCACTTCGAAGGGCCTTGAGAACCACGGGTGAGAATGGCGAGGAAGCCTTTATGCCCCAACCGTCGGACCTTCCACGCCTGTAGGGAAACCTACAGGAGGACAAAACTTGAGAACAATTGGGGCGATCCGAAAGGATCGGAAGGCCGTATCGCCGGTCATCGCAACCATCCTTATGGTCGCGATCACCGTCGTCCTGGCTGCCGTCTTGTATGTGATGGTATCCGGGCTGGTCGCCGGTCCTGGAGCGACGCCTAGCGCCATTGGGGTCTCCACAAGCCAGAGCTCCAACGGACTGAACTGGATCA
>JAZFPV010000210.1:0-6975 GCA_036444795.1 Thermoplasmata archaeon | reverse complement strand
AGGTAGGGGTTGATGTCCACCGCCTTGATTTCGGGGAAGTCCTGGACGAGCTGCGAGAGGCGCTGTAGGCTCTCCGCAAGGCCCGCCACGTCCGCGGCGGGTTCGCCTCGGACCCCTTCGAGGATGGGATAGCTCCGGATTCCCTCGACCATGCGGAGGGCGTCCGCGTCGGTCAGGGGCGGGAGTCGGAAGACGACGTCGTTGAGGACCTCGACGTAGATGCCCCCCAGGCCGAAGACGAGCATCGGTCCGAATTTCTCGTCCAGGTTCATGCCCATGATGGTCTCCCTCCCCCCGCGGGCGTACTCCTGGATCATCCACTCCTTGATCTCGAAACCTTCCTTCGCCAGCCGACGGGTGAGGGCCCGATGGTGTTTCGCAAGCTCCTCCTTCGTCCGGATGTCCAGCACAACCGCTTTGTAGTCCGTCTTGTGGAGGATCTTGGGATGTACGGCCTTGAAGGCCACCGGGTACCCGATCTCCTCCGCCGCGGCTTGGGCCTGCGAGAGGTCGCCCACCAGCCGAGACCGGACGATCCGGAACCCATAGCACCGAAGGAGTTCGAGGGCCTCCATCTCATGCAGACGGGTCCGACCCGAATGGACGGCCGTATCGAGGATCTCCCGGGCGCGGGTTCTCCGGACCCGAAACCGTCGGAACTCGCCCTCCTCCCGCTCCAAGTGTTCCTGGTAACGGCGCATGGCGGCCAGCGCCCGCGCCGCGCTCTCGGGGAACAGGTACGTCGGAACGCCATGCTGCACGAGTTCCGTCACGCCGGGGGACTGTTCCCTCCGGCCCAGAAAGGTGCTCACCACCGGCTTGCTCTGTTTCCGTGCGGCCCGCCAGATGGAGCGCGCCACGGCGACTTCGTCCTCCACGATGGGGGGGACGCTGATGGCGAGGAGCGCGTCCACGTTCGGGTCCTGCAGCACGGCCTCCACCGCGAGGCGGTACCGCTTCGCGTCGGCGTCGGCGATGAGGTCCACGGGGTTGACGGGACTCGCCTCCTCCGGAATGCGCGCGCGCAGGTACGCGGTGGTCTTCTCGCTCAAGACCGCCGGTTCCATCCCGACTCCCACGAGGGCGTCCATGGCCATGATGCCCGGTCCCCCCCCGTTCGTGACGACGGCGACCCTGCGCCCCTGGGGAAGGGGCTGCATCGAGAAGGCCGCCCCGAGGTCAAAGAGCTCCTCAATCGTGTTCGCCCGGAGGACCCCCGCCTGCTCGAAGAGGGCCTGGGTCCCCACATCGGGGCCGGCCAACGCGCCGGTGTGGCTCGCGGCGGCCCTCCGCCCCGCCTCGGTCCGCCCCGCCTTCAAGGCGAGAATGGGCTTCGCTTTCGTGACCCGCCGAGCGATCGGCATGAACTCCCGAGGCTGACCAAAACTCTCGATGTAGAGGAGGATGACATCGGTCTTGGTGTCCGCCTCCAGGTACTCAATCAGCTCGTTGAGGGCGACGTCCGCGGCGTTTCCCAGGCTCACGAACTTCGAGAGGCCCACCCCCCGAATCCGTGCCTGTTGAAGAATGGCTACGCCCAGGGCTCCGCTCTGCGTCATGAAGGCGATGTTCCCCTGGAGTGGCAGGATAGGCGAGAAGGTCGCATCCATCTGGACACGGGAGTGGGTGTTGATGACACCCATGCAGTTGGGGCCCACCATGACCATGTCGTACTTCCGAACCAAATCCTCCAGTTCCCGTTCGCGTTCCCGTCCCTTGGGTCCTACCTCGCTGAAGCCGGAGGTGATCACGATCAGGGCGCGGACCCCCTTCTCCCCGGCCTCCTCGACGACCTGGAGAACGTGGGCGGAAGGGACCACGATGACCGCGAGCTCCACGGGGTCTGGGATGTCCAAGACGGAAGGGTAGGCCCGAATGGAGTGGACGGACGCGGCGCGCGGGTTCACGGGGTAGAGGCGGCCCTTGAACCCGTAGGCCAGCAGGTTATGGAGAATCTCCCACCCGACCTTGCGCTCCGAACGGGAGGCGCCCACCACGGCGATGGAGCCCGGTGAGAAGAGCCCCCGCAGCCGGTTCGTCATCGTCTTCGCCATGGGAGGAACCCGCTTAACTTTAGGGGAGCGGGTACCCAAGGTCGACGGGCGTCAGGTTTCCTCGAGGTCCTGGATCAACTGCTCGACGACGGATGCATCGGCCAAGGTGCTCGTATCCCCAATGTCCTCCGCCTGTCCCGACGCCATCCTCCTCAGGATCCGGCGCATGATCTTTCCCGAGCGGGTCTTGGGCAAGTCGGTCGCGAACTGGATCCGGTCCGGCTTGGCGATCGGTCCGATGTCGACCCGGACCCTCCGAATGAGGTCCTTTCGAAGGCCTTCGGAGGGCTCGACCCCTTCCCGGAGGACGACGAAGCAGTGGATGCCCTGCCCCTTCACCTCGTGGGGATATCCCACCACCCCGGCCTCCACGACACGGTCGTCCGAGACGAGGACGTTCTCAATTTCCGCCGTGGCCAACCGATGGCCGGAGACGTTAAGGACGTCGTCGATCCGGCCCAGGAGCCAGTAGAATCCATCCTCGTCGAGGCGGCAGCCGTCGCTGGTGTAAAACGTGCCCGGGAACCGGGAGAAGTAGACCTCCTTGATTCGCTCGTTCCTTGGGTCCCCGACGACACCCCGGATGATGGAGGGCCACGGTCTGGCGATGACGAGGGCGCCTCCCTCGTTCACCGCGGCCGGTGTCCCGTCGGATCGGAGGATTCGCGCCTCCACGCCGAAGAAGGGCCGTGAGGCGGACCCTGGTTTCATGGGGAGGGCCCCCGGCAGGGGGGAGATCAGGATACCCCCGGTCTCGGTCTGCCACCAGGTGTCCACGATGGGACATCGTTCCTTGCCGATGACCCGGTAGTACCACATCCAGGCCTCGGGATTGATGGGTTCCCCCACCGTGCCGAGGACCCGCAGGGTGGACAGATCATGGCGTTCGGGCCACTCGTTCCCGTAGCGCATCAACGCGCGGATGGCCGTGGGGGCCGTGTAGAAGATCGTCACTCCGTGGTCCTCCACGATCTTCCAGAACCGATCCGGATGGGGGTAGGTGGGGACGCCCTCGAACATGAGAACGGTGGCCCCCAACGAAAGCGGACCGTAGACGATGTAGGAGTGTCCGGTCACCCATCCGCAGTCGGCGGTACACCAGTAGACATCTTCGTCCTTCAGGTCGAAGACGAGCTTGGTCGTCAGGGTGACGTACACCATGTAGCCGCCCGTGGTGTGGAGGACCCCCTTCGGCTTCCCGGTGCTGCCACTGGTGTAGAGGATGAACAAGGGATCCTCCGCGTCCATCTCCTCCGGCGGGCAGTCACCGGCGACCTCTTCCTCCGCCATCTCGTCGTGCCACCAGAGGTCGCGTCCCTCCCGGATGGGGACGTCGATTCCCAGTCGCCGCACGACCAGGACGTGTCGGACGTCCGGGCAGGATTCCAAGGCGGAGTCGGCCTGCGCCTTGGGTCGGACCACCTTCCCCGCCCGGGTGTACCCGTCGGCCGTGATGAGGAAGGTGGAGCGGCCGTCCAGGATTCGGCTCTGGAGGGCGTCCGCGCTAAACGCCGAGAAGACGACGGAGTGGATGGCGCCGATCCGGGCGCAGGCCAGCATGGCCATGGGGAGCTCGGGGATCATCGGCAGGTAGATCGTGACCGTGTCCCCTCGCCGAACCCCTCGCCGCTTCAGGACGTTCGCGAGTCGATTCACCTCTTCGTGAAGCTCCCGGTAGGTGAGCGAACGCCGATCTGCCTCGTCTTCGCCCTGCCAAAGGATGGCCGGCTTGTCCCCTCGCCCTTGCAGGACGTGCCGGTCGAGGCAATTGTAGGAGGCGTTCAGCCTGCCTCCGGCGAAGAAGCGGACATAGGGGCCCTCGAATTCGCCGACCCGCTCGAAGTCGTACCACTGGACCTCGTCCCACTTACGAAACCACTCGATCGTCTCGTCCGCCTGCCTCGCCCAGAAGGCCTCCGGATGATCGAGGGACTCCCGATACAATTGTTCGTACGCCTCGAGGCTTGCGACGTGGGCCTTCTTGCTCAGATCCTCCGGAGGATGAAACACCCGGTCCTCGCGCATCCTCGAGGCGATCTCCCGACTCACCGAAACCTCCGCGACCTTCTGGACGAGACGGAGGATACTTGAACCCTATCCCGGTCTGGCGACATCCGCCTTTAAGCCGCCGACCCGCTTCCGATGAAGGTGCTCCCGTCCCTCCTGATCTATGACGACCGCTTCCTCGACTACAACTTCGGCCCAGCCCACCCCTTCCAACAGGGGCGCGTGAAGCTCGCTCGCGAGCTCATGGACGCCTTGGGTCTCTTGGATCCGAAGGAGGCCCCGGAGGAGACGGCTCTCCCGGCTTCGGAGGACCACCTGCGCCTCGCCCATGCCGCGGAGTACCTGGAGGTCGTGCGACGCGCCGGCCGAAATCCCGCCAAGGCCGGGACGCGCTACCTGCGCTACGGCCTGGGGACCGCCGACACTCCGCTCTTCCCCGGCATGTACGAGGCCGCGGCCCTCCCTGCCGGGGGGACGATTGCGGCCACGGATGCGGTCCGGAGGGGGGAGGTCCAAAACGCCTTCAACCTCGGCGGCGGATTCCATCACGCCCACCGGGCTCGGGCCTCGGGCTTCTGCATCTTCAACGATCTATCCGTCGCGATTCATCACCTCCTCCGGGAGGGCGTCTCTCGCATCCTCTACCTGGACGTCGACGCCCACCACGGGGACGGGGTCCAGTATGCCTTCTACGAGGACCCGCGGGTCCTCACGATCTCCCTCCACGAGGACGGACGATACCTCTTCCCCGGGACGGGGTTCGTCGAGGAGGTGGGCGAGGGGGAGGGGGAGGGGTACAGCGTCAACGTACCCCTACCGCCCCAGACCGGAGACGAGGCCTACCTCACCGCCCTCCGCGAAATCGTTCCGCCGCTCGCCGAGGCGTTCCGGCCCGATCTCCTCCTCAACCAGTTCGGCCTTGATACGTACGTCACGGATCCCCTGACCCACCTCGGACTGGGGACCGCCGCCCACCAGGCCATTGCACGGGAGGTCCACGCCCTCGCCGACCGGGTGTGCGGCGGACGATGGGTGGTGACCGGGGGTGGGGGGTACGAGCCCTCGGCGGTCGCCCGCGCGTGGGCTCTCGTCTTTGGAGAGATGCGTGGCGCGGAGGTGGGCGAGGCGATTCCCGAAGAATGGAAATCCCTTCACCGCACCCTATTCGGGCGGGACCTAGGAGACGACCAACTCGTCGACCCACCCCAACCCTCGACTCCGGGGGCCGAGCGGGCGGTGGCGGAGGTCCTGGAGCAGGTGAAGTCCACCGTGTTCCCCCTTCACGGGCTGGAACGTTAGCCCGTCTCTTGAATGGGGAAACGGCCTGGCCTCGCTTGGGTAAATCGTTATCGGGGACAACGGTTAAATAAAAACTTCCGCATGCGCCGCCCGGGAATGCACTCTACTCGCCCTTCACTATCAACCTTGAGACTGGCGTCTCAACTGCTTTTAACCCCCTGTTGCAACGAGCCACTCATCGGGCCAAGAGGCCGATTCATGGACTGGGATGAGATGCGAGTAAGGACTCATTTTCGGAGCGCCGCCTCGCACGGCGTGACTCCCCGTCTCCCCGCAATACACAGGTTGATGAAGGATGGAACAGAAGCACAAGAAGGACGAGGGCGAAGCGGACAGGGAGCACGCCGAGAAAGTCGCGGGTGAGCGAGCGGCGAAGATCCGGGAGGAGATGGAGGACCGTCTCGAACGGCTTCGCTATCAGTACGAGCGCGAACTCAACAACTTCCGGTATGAGATTCAAGAGCGGGACTACCGGCTGAAGGCGTACGAGGACAAGTTCAACAAGATCAAGGAGCCGCCCCTCCTCTACGCCTACGTCGTCCGAAAGGCCGGCGAGGACCTCTCCGGCAACCAAGTCGTGGTGGCCCGCGCCAGCGAGATGCTCAAGGTCTCGGTGGGCTTCATCGACAAAGACGGCCTCGACATCGGCCAATATGTCTGGGTCCACCCCCAGACCTACGCCATCGTGGAGGAGAGCCAGGAGGTCCACAAAGGCATCGTCGGCAAGGTCCAGGAGGTCCAGGAGGCCAACCTGATCATCTCGATGGAAGGGGACCTGGAGAAGCGGATCATCAAGTGCGATCCGGAGGTCGCGAAGACGATCAAGCCGGGGTACCAAGTCTCTGTCCTCCCCCCGACCATGGAAATCCTTCAGGTCATGCCCGATGCGGAGGTCCAGAGCCTCCTCCTCGGAGAGAAGCCCGACGTCACCTACGACATGATTGGCGGGCTGAATGAGGCGATCGAGCGGATCAAAGACGTCGTCGTCCTCCCGTTCCAGGAGGCGGAGCTCTTCGAGAAGATCGACCTCAAGGCGCCGCGGGGCATCCTCCTCTATGGCCCACCCGGTTGCGGCAAGACCCTCATGGTCCGGGCGATTGCCACGGAGAACAACATGACGTTCTTCAACGTCAGCGTGGCGGACATCCTCTCCAAATGGGTCGGGGAGAGCGAGCGGATCACGAAGGAAATCTTCCGTCACGCCCGGGACAAGAACCCGAGTATCGTCTTCTTTGACGAGATCGAGGCCCTCTTCACCACCCGAGGCGTCCTGGACACCTCCGGCGTCCACAAGAACATCATCGCCCAGATCCTCTCGGAGATGGACGGTCTCATCGAGATGGAGAACGTCTTCGTCCTTGGGGCCACCAATCGGCCCGACCTGCTCGACCCGGCCTTGATGCGCCCCGGACGGTTCGACGAGATCATCGAGATCCCCCGACCCGGGCACGAGGCGGGGGCGAAGATCCTGGACATCTACCTCAAGAAGGGCCTCCCCATCGACAAAGCCCTCGTGGAGGAGCACGGGGGCTACGATCAGGCCCATGGGAAGCTCATCGATTTCGTCCTGGAGGAGCTCTACGCCCCGGACCGCTGGGTCGAGATGAAGGTGGAC
>JAZFPV010000209.1:0-4401 GCA_036444795.1 Thermoplasmata archaeon | reverse complement strand
TGGTCATGCCGTTGGCGACGCTCGTCATCCTTGCCATCCTTGGCCACGCGGAGGCCCTGCGCCGGCTCGTTGCGTGGCGTCGGGCGGGACGCGAGAATTCTTGAGCCGCACACCAAAGCACCTGCAGGGAGCCTGGTCTATGACGAGAACATCCACCGGGCGGGCCGTGCCGGTTGAGGGATCGTGCTCGATGCCTCTGATCAAGACTCCTCGATATGGTTTACGAAGCCACTGGAGGGAGTCGAACCCTCGGCCTGCGGTTCTCCCGGCAAGGTTACGAGACCGCCGCTCTAACCAGCTGAGCTACAGTGGCTAAGCCGCCATAGGGCTGAATGCATAAAACCTGGAGAGAACGGGCGGGCCTACCACGGTCCGCCGCCTTCGCCCGGGGGATACTCCCAGGGCTGCTCGTACGCGGCCTCTTCCGACCTTGGAGACAAGGGGAAGACCTTTCCGGAAATCAGGCCCCCAACGCCGGCAATGAGAGCGCCTACGATGCCCGCGACGAAGCCCGAGATGATCAAGGCGAGTCCGATCGTGGCCACCATCCCTTGCCCAATCCCCAGAGCCAGACGTTCAAACTCGCTGGGGAGAGGGGGCACGACCTCGGCGACCGGGCCCAGGAAGGCGGCCCCGAACAGGAGAATGCCAACCATGAGGAGGGGCAGGAACAGGAGCAGGAAGCCCACCTTGGCGCCCCGCTTGCCGCCACGACTGATGAAGCCCCCCACGAAAATTGCTCCGACGCCGATAAGGACCGCTTGTTCGAGGGGATAGGCGGTCGGGAAGAGGTAGAACGCCGCGTACAGGATGCCGAGCGCCGCCAGGAACCCCAGCACGCCGTAACCCCGTCCGGGGGTCTTGGGTTGGGCGTAATATTCTGGGTCAGGGTAGCCCATGGCAGGCCGATGCGTCGCATTGTCCCGTATAAGAAGATAATCCCCCTGTTATCGGGCCCGACGCCCTCCTGCCCACGGCCTCGAAGCCCGAGGAAAGGGGTTTAACTCCTGAGGGGGATCGGCGAGCGTTGCCGACGGCGTCGGGCTGGATCTACACTCCGGGAGGGTTCAAGGAAGGAGCCGTTCACTTTCACGGGGGCACCATCACCGAGGTCACCCGGAAGGCGGAGGGGGACGTCCAGACCAAGGGGCTCATCCTCCCGGGTTTCGTGAATGCGCACACACACTTGGGCGATGCGGTTGTCCTCGAGGAGCCGCGAGGCTCGCTGGACGAAGTGGTCGCCCCGCCCGACGGTCTGAAGTTTCGTCGTCTCCAGGCGGCCTCTCAGGAGGAGCTAACGGCCGCCATCCGGGGAGTCCTCCTTAGAATGCTCCGAAGTGGCACCACCGCGTCTCTCGATTTCCGCGAGGGAGGCCAGCCGGGGCTCACCGCGCTTAAGGAGGCCGCTTCGGGTCTGCCGGTGGACGTCGCCGCCTTTGGACGCCCGCTGGGCCTCGCCTACGATCAAGAGGAGGTCGCGGGCCTGCTGAACCTCGCGGACGGGGTCGGCGTAAGCAGCCTGTCGGAGTGGGAGTCGGATGCCTTGACGAATCTCGCGCGCCATGTGAAGACCGATGGGCTCCCCTTCGCTCTTCATGCCAGCGAGGCGTTCCGGGAGGACATCGATCGGATCTTGGACTTGCATCCCGACTTCCTCGTCCACATGACCGCGGGGCGTCCCTCCGACTGGGAACGGTGCGCCCAGGAAGGTGTTCCGGTGGTTCTCACCCCAAGGAGTCAGGTGTTCTTTGGGCGCGTCCCTGACATCCCCGGAATGCGCGCGGCCGGTCTGCGACTCATGTTGGGGACGGACAACGCCATGCTCGCCCACCCGTCGATCATGCGGGAGATGGAGTTCGCCTACCAGGTGGCCAAGCTCCACGGAGGGGTTCCTCCCGAGGACATCTTGGCCATGGCTTACGAGGCCGCTAACCTTTTAACGAGGCCCTCTCGTATCGCACTCGAAGAAGGCGCACCCTGCAACTTCCTGGTCCTGGATCTCCCTGGGGGGGGTGACGCCGCCTATCGCGTGATTAAGGCTTCAGAGGCCGACATCGCCCTCCTGGCCGTCGGCCCCAGGATCTGGGATCGGGAACGGGGATGGCTCCCGGAGGAGTAATCGTGGCAGAAAAGCAGCGGGTCGAGGAGGTCATGACCAAGGACCCCATCGTCGCCACCCTGCCCGGCAACCGAACCGAGGTCCTGCGGCTCCTCGTGACGAACAAGATTACAGGGGTCCCTGTAGTCCGAACGGACGGGACCTACGCCGGCTTCGTAGCCCGCAAGCACATCTTCGCACGGCCGGAGGAGGAACAGCTTGCTCTTCTCGTACAGAAGGACTATCCTGTGGTGTCCCTCGGCACTTCCTCCCTGGAGCTCGCTCGAACCCTCGTGGAAGGGCGCTTCTATCACGCCACGGTGAACGAGGACTCCCATGTGGTGGGCATCGTCACCCCCGCCGACTTCCTCGGGGTCGTCGACAAGATGCGGTTGGAAACCCCGGTAGAGGAGTATCTCACGACCACCACGGTCGCCGTCCATGAGGGGACCCCCCTCCAAACGGCCAACACGATCATGGCCATCGCGAAGGTGTTCGCCCTCCCCGTCCTGGACGACCGTGGCCGCCTCTCCGGCATCCTCACGGACCGAGATGTCTTCGGGTTGAGCCGTGTGGACCGAAGCGCGGCGTTCCAGGACATGGACCTGGCCCAGGAGGATGACTCGTGGACCTGGGAGGGGCTTCGGAACGTCATGCGCCTCTACTACGACCTCGAGAAGGTGGAACTCCCCGACGTGGCCGTGAAGGAAGTCATGGTACGCGACGTGGTGACCGTCTCGACCAAAACGGGGGTGAGCGAGGCCGCCCGAACGATGCGGAAGAACGACTACGGCCAGCTCCCCGTCATGAATCCCCACAACCGCCTCGAGGGCCTCCTCACGGAGCTGGACGTCCTCAGCAGTTTGCTCTAAGGGATCGGGAATGGCCCGGTACGACGAGTTGATGTCCCTCTCTCTGCGGAGGGGCTTCCTCCTCCCCTCGGCGGACATCTATGGGGGACTGGCCGGCTTCTACGACTACGGACCCACCGGGGCCCGGCTTAAGCGGAACTGGGAGGACCTCTGGCTGGCCTCCTTCCTCCAACTGGGGGACAACTACCATCTCGTCGAGACACCCACGATTCAGCCGTCGGTGGCGTTGGTGGCCTCGGGTCATGTGGAGCTCTTCGCGGACGTCCTCGTCGCGTGCACCCAGTGTAAGAAGACGCACAAGGCCGATGAGCTCATTCACGCGGCCACGGGGACCTCCGGAGAAGGGATGGACGCGGAGCGGATCCGGCAGACCATCCGGGAGGAGGGAATTGTCTGCCCCCATTGCGGGGGCGTGTTGGGGGAGCCGACGGCATTTCACCTGATGTTCCCCGTGGCCATCGGGCCGAAGGGGGAGGAGCAAGCCTTTCTTCGGCCGGAGACGGCCCAGGGGGCCTACCTGGGTTTCAAGCGCGCGTTCGAGATCCTCCGGAAGCGCCTTCCCCTCGGCCTCGCGATCGTGGGCAAGGCGTATCGGAACGAGATCTCCCCCCGGCAGGGTGCCTTTCGGCTCCGAGAGTTCCACCAGGCGGAGCTCCAGATCTTCTTCGACCCGGAGGGTTTCGACAGCAGCCTCGACCTGGCCGAGGTCGAGGGGGCCAGCCTCCGGCTTGTACGGGCAACCAATCGAAGTGAAGTCATCGCCCCGACCGTCGGAGAGCTCTTGAACGAGGGGGACCTCCCCGCGTTCTACCTGTACCACCTCGCGAAGGTGCAGGCTTTCTACCTGGACACCCTCGGGGTTCCCCCGGAGGCGTTCCGCCTGTTTGAGCTCGCGGAGGAGGAACGAGCCTTCTACAATCGAATCCACTTCGATGTGCAGGTTGACCTCGACTCTTGGGGCGGATTCCAGGAGGTGGGGGGCATCCATTACCGGTCGGACTTCGATTTGAGCCGGCACCAAGAGGGTTCGGGCGAGAAAATGACCGTCTTCCACGGGGGCAGGCGTTTCGTTCCCCATGTGCTGGAGCTGAGCTTCGGGGTCGACCGGAACCTGTGGGCCTTGCTGGACCTCGGATATGAGCCGGGGGAGAAGGCCGTCCTGCACTTGCCCCCGCGGCTGGCCCCCGTAACCCTTGGCGTCTTCCCTCTGGTGAACAAGGACGGCCTTCCGGACATGGCTCGGAGGCTCTACAAGGAAGCGCGGGCGTGGGTTCACGCCGCCTACGACACGTCGGGAAGCATCGGCCGACGGTACGCCCGGATGGACGAGATCGGTACCCCATTCTGCCTGACAATCGACTACGATAGCCTGGAGCAGGACGATGTCACGGTTCGGGATCGCGACTCCACGCACCAAGCACGGGTGGCCGT
>JAZFPV010000208.1:0-3240 GCA_036444795.1 Thermoplasmata archaeon | reverse complement strand
TCGACCACACCCACCGGAGGCCCCCCGAGGTCGACGTGGAGGCGCCCCAAGAGGGTCTCAACGAGGAGATCTACGAGGAGATCCTGGGTCATCTCCTCCAACAGTACGACGAAGTGTTTGGGGGCTTTGGCGGGGCGCCCAAATTCCCGCAGCCAGACATCTTGGATCTCGCGCTCTACCACCACCAGGCATCAGGGAACGACTTCTTCCGAAAGATTGTGGAGAAGAGCTTGGATGGCATGGCCGGCGGCGGGATGTACGATCATGTGGAGGGCGGCTTCTTCCGCTACTCCGTGACCCGAGACTGGAGCGAGCCGCATTACGAGAAGATGTTGGATGTGAACATCGGCCTGCTCCGGAACGTTCTCAACGCGTACGCCGTCCTGGGGAAAGAAGCGTACCGGGACCTGGCCAAGGATGTGCTCCGTTACCTGGAGGCCAGCCTCCGTGACCCCAAGGAGGGGTTTTGGGGGAGTCAAGACGCGGATGAGGAGTACTACGGCCTCCCCCTGGAGGAGCGGAAGAAACGGGACGCCCCCTACATCGATCGGACCGTCTACACTGACTTGAGTGGACAGGCCATCGAGACCTACCTCCTGGCGAGCTCCGTCTTGGGAGAGGACACCTACCGAGACACGGCACTTGCCACGCTAGCGAGACTCGAAGAGCAAGTCATGACCGAGGAGGGATCCCTCTTCCACTACTGGGATGGGGCGGCCCGTGTCGACGCGATGCTCGGAGACTACGTCTACCTGGCCCGTGCCTTCCTGACGGCCTATGAACACACGGGGACGGAGCATTACCTGGCGCGGTCAGAAGCCCTGGTTCAACGGATGACGGCGGTCCTGACCGACGAGCGCGGGCTCCTGATGGACCGGAGGGCCGAGGAGGGCGACATTGGGCTCCTCCAGGAGGGGCAGCGGCCGCTGATGGACAACGCCCACGCGGCGCTCCTCCTCCTCAAGTTGCATGAGCTCACCCGGAAGGAGGAGTACGGGCAGGCGGCGAGCCAGATTCTCGAAGGGTTCGGGAGTCAATATCGTCGATACACGACCTTTGCCTCCGGCTACGCCCTGGCCTTGGAGGCCTATCGAAAAGGGGTCCTCAAGATCGACGTCGTCCTGGAGGACGGGGCTGAGGAGGAACCCGAAATCTTGGCCCCGTTCCTCCGTGCGTTTCGACCGGTCTGGGTGGTCCGTCCTCTCTCGGTGGGGACCGAGTCTTTCCAGGCTGCGAACTATCCCGAGGAGCCCGTCCCGGCGATTTACGCCTGCAAGGGGGAGTTGTGTTCCCCGGCCATCACCTCCTCGTCCCCCCTAGAGGAGGTCGTGGCCTTCGCGGCGGACCTTCGGGCTCCTGTGCCGCCATAGCGGCCATCGCGCGCGGTCCTCTACGGGCGGCGTCGACCCGGATTTATCAGGCGCGAGAGCCCTGCCAAAGGTTTATTGTACCTGAGCATCTCGACGCCAGTCCATGGTCACCGAGCAGGAGCTGGTTGCCGTCCTGTTTGCCGGGTCCCTGCTGGCTGGGACGTTCATCGTGCTCCTTTCACCGGTGATTTACAAGCTAGTGGAGGAGCAGACCAAGTTCCGTCTCTACGCCCTCCTGGCTCTGGTCATCGGGGTCATGGCGGGATCCCTCTACTTGGTGTTCTTGGCCCTCAGCCAGCCCCTCTTCTTCCTGCCGTTCGCCGTGTTGGTCACCGCGCTTCGTGCCGTCTCGCCCACCTTCCTGTACCGTTCCGCAGAGTTCCGGTTTGAGGAGCGGAAGTGGTGGGCGGCCCTCCGAGTCCTCCTTGCGATTGTCTTTCTGGCCTTTGCCGGCTACATCGTCTACACGCTCGTGCTTGACCTGCTTCAGCCTTTCATTGGGCCCCAACCGCCGGAGGCCCTCTTCGTCGAACAGCTTCTCATGGCCGTCGGCGGAGCCTTTGTGATCATCCGGATTCTCTCGCGTATCCTGCCCGAGGCCCTTCGGGACAAGCCGACCGTTTGGATCGCCGCGATCCTCATTTCGGTGTCTTTCGCCTTCCTCGCGCCGTTCGCCATCCCGGAGTACCAGGTTTACTACCGCCTCTCCGGCGTGGCCGGTTGGCTTATCGGTTTCGTCGTCCTCTGGAAGTACTCGTGAGCGGGATGGTTCCCGCTGTTGATTACCACAGGCAAGACTCGAGAAGGAATGCTTTTCCCCGGTTAGCTCGCCACGAAGGTCCTAGGACTGGAGATGGCGGAGCAGGAGCTCGTCACCCTATTCGCAGTGCTCCTCATGTCGGGAGCCGTCCTGCTCCTCTTTGCGCCGGTCTTCTATCGCCTGGCCCGCGAAGGACTCTGGATCTTCAGCTTGATCCTGGCCGTCCCTGCCGTCCTTCTCGCCACCCTGGGTTTCTCCTTCATCCAGCTCAGCTTCGCGGACCCCGCCGTTCTTGCCCCCGTGGTCGCCGTCGTCTTCGCGATGCGGGTCATCTCGCCGACCTTGGCCTTCTTCAAGGTCCGGGAGCGACTCGAAGGGACGGGTTCGTGGACCCCGGCTCGGGTCGGTCTGGCGGGCGGATTCGTTACTCTGGGCATCTTCGTGGCCATGACCGGGTTCTGGGAGACCTCCGCTCTCGCCCCGATTCTGATTAGTGAACGAATCGCCATGGCGGTAGGGACTGCCTTCGTTTTCCTCCGGTTCCAGGCGAGGGTCATGCCGCACGGCTCCCACAACATGTTTGTGGTCTGGCTGGCCGCGATTCTCTTCTCCCTCGCCTTCGCCCTGGTGGCCCCCTTCGCCTTCCCAGCGTATGCGGTCCTGTACGCCCTCTCCGGCACGATGGGCTGGCTCATCGGGGCGGCGGTGGCGATGAAGACCCCGTCGGCGGCGCCTGCCAAGTCGCTTTATACTAGCGCCGAATGGGTCCGCTGACCGCGTATGGCCAAGTTCTTCACGGAGGAATACTTCCAGGACCTCGCGGATCGCCTCAACGCCGACGACGAGTGGCGGAAGAAGGCAGAAGGCGTGAATTCGAAGATCGTCGTCACGGCCGTCGACCGGGACTTTTCGGAGCTTCTGGACATCCAGGCGGGGGAGGTGACCGCCTCGAAGGGTGACGCCGACACGCTGGCCGACTTCAAGTTCGAGGCGGACTACGACGTGTGGAAGGCGGCGGCCCAGGGGGAAGGCGATCTGACCTCCCTCGTGATGACGGGCCGAATGCGCTTCCGCGGCTCCATGTCCAAGATCATGGGGATGACGACGCCT
>JAZFPV010000207.1:0-3130 GCA_036444795.1 Thermoplasmata archaeon | reverse complement strand
GCCCTCCTAAGGGAGTTATGACGTTGGCCATGACCCGCGTGCACCTGTGGCTCCTCACAGATCCGGAGCTCCGCACGCCCTTTCGTGCTCCGGCTATGCGGGTTCATGGGCCCGCCCGGATGAGCGTTTGGGAAGCCTGGGTCACTCAGCTGGCTAGGACCCGAGCGATCTCTTGAACGAGCCGTGGCTTGGGCGGTGCCCCCACGGTCTTCGCGACCTCTTCGCCTCCTTTGAAGAAGATGAGTGTCGGGATGCTCTGGATGCCGAACTGGACAGCGAGGCTCTCGTTGTCGTCCACGTTCACCTTGACGAAACGCAGGTCCCCCTCGTACTCTTCGGCAAGCTCATCGATCACGGGGGCGAGGCGCCTGCAGGGGGGACACCAGTCGGCGTAAAAGTCGACGAGAACGGGAATCTCTGACTCAAGGACCTCCGCCTCGAAGGTCTCGTCGCTTGTGTGGATAACAAAATCAGACATCCTCGCATCCCTCCGTCCTAGGGAACCGCAAGAAAGCTAACGGTCTGGTGGTGCATGCAGGACGGGGCACGATCGCCCGCCACCAGGTAGACCTCGGCCCCAATCCCCTCCTTGTCACAGGTCGCGCACCAGTAAGGTCCCGTTTCTTGAACGGGCCGGTCGGTAAGCACCATTGTCCTCATGTTCGACTCCAATCCACTTTAGCCAGGTCCCATTATTTAGCTTCTACCAGACCGAGGGCATCCCTCCCTCGTCCCCTGACCCGCGGCCGCTTTACGTTCCCTCACCGAGGCTTGATACCGGCGCCCTCGCGATAGATCTCCCGAAGTGACATGGTCCAAAACACGAACGTCGCCAGGGCGGACTACGACCTCGTCATCCTAGGAGGCGGTTCCGCCGGTTTTGCCGCGGCGATCCGAGCTTCCGAGCTTAAGAAGACCGTCGCGATCGTCCATGAGGGAGCCATCGGGGGCACCTGCGTGAACGTGGGGTGTGTCCCCAGCAAGCACCTCCTGGCGGTCGGAAAGACCTTTCGAGGGGCTACGTGGAATCCCTTCCAATCCCTTCGCTGTGAGGGAGAACAATTCAACCTCTCGGCGGCGGTGAAGCAGAAGGACGACCTCGTGCGGGAGCTTCGCAGGTCCAAGTACGAAGACGTCCTCGCGGGGCTGGAGGGAGTAATCCACGTTGACGGCAGGGCTTTTTTCTCTTCGGCCAGGGAAGTCAAGGTCAACGGAGCGACAATTCGGGGCCGCTCCTTTCTCATCGCCACCGGATCGAGTCCCTGGGTGCCTCCGCTCCCCGGTCTGGAGGACCACGGTTACTGGACCAACGTAGAGGGTCTGAGTCCCACGAGTCAACCCGAGTCCCTCCTTGTCGTTGGCGGGCGGGCCCAAGGCCTCGAGTTTGCGCAGATGTACGCCCGTTTTGGGACGGAGGTGACACTGCTCCAACGGTCCCCGCGCATCATCCCCACGGCCGAGCCCGAGGCCTCGGAAGCCCTGCGTCAGGCCCTGGAAGAGGAGGGGATCGCCATCTGGACGGGCGCGCAGCTTCAGCGGGTACGGGCGGACGGGGAGAAGGTCGTGGTCGCTGTCGTCGACGGCGAGGAGAAGGAGTTTCGAGCGGCCGAGCTGCTCATGGCGACCGGTCGAAGGGCCAACACCGCGGACCTAAACCTCGCGGATGCAGGCGTCCGGATCGGAGGCCAGGGGGAGGTCGTGGTGGACCCCCAGATGCAGACGACCGCGCCTCACATCTTCGCCGCGGGAGATGTCCGAGGGGGCGAGATGCTGGAGACAGCGGCCGCCAAGGAGGGTTTTCTGGCGGCCGAGAACGCCTTGCTAGGTGCCGGACGTGCGATGGACCCTCCGGAAGTGGTGCCTCGTGCGATATTCACGGACCCGCAATTTGCCGCAGTAGGCTATACAGAGGCGGAATACAGCGAAATGACGGGGGCTTGCTCATGCCGGACCATCCCGATGGAGGTCGTCGCTAAGGCCCAGATCATCGGCGACACCCGGGGCCTCGTCAAGATGATCATCGACCCGCAATCGCGGGTCATCGTCGGGGTGCAAATCGTTGCGGCCTTTGCAGCCGATCTCATTCACGAAGCCATCCTCGCCGTGAAGTATGGCCTGACGATCGATGACCTCATTGACACCGTCCACATCTTCCCCACCCAGACCGAGGCGCTGAAACTCGTGGCTCAGTCCTTTTACCGGGATGTCAGCAAGCTGTCCTGCTGTCTCCAATAGGTGAGCAGACAAGGCATCATCCTAAATCCTTTAACGCGGGCCCCCGCGTAACTTACGACCGATGGCCGAAACGCCGGTGGCTTCGACCGTAACGGACACCCCATCCGCCGGCTCAACCCTCAACCAACGCCATGCCAGCTGGTTGGAGCTCTTCTACGACCTAATTTACGTCGTGGCCGTCGCCTTCCTCGCGGCCCGGTTGAGTCAGGACATCAGCCTCACCGGGTTCGCAATCTTCGTGGGTCTCTTCATTCCAGTCTGGTGGTCCTGGGCGGGTCAGACCATCTTCGCCTCCCGGTTCGGGCGGGACACAACCTTCCAACGGAGCCTGATGCTGCTCCAGATGGTCGGTGCGGCCGCCATGGCCATCCAAATCCCCGGAGCCACCGGCGCCGGTTCGGCCGGGTTCGCGGCGGCGTACGTCCTGACGCGCTCGACCCTGTTGGTCCTGTACCTTCGCGCCCGAACCGAGTACCCGGAGGCGAAGAGCCTGAACACCTCCTTCCTCCTCGGGTATGGACTCGGAGCGGCCCTCTGGCTGGTTTCCATCGCCTTCCCGCCGCCCCTCCGCTTTGCCCTCTGGGCCGTCGGCCTCGCGGTGGAGTTTGGGACCTTCGTGCTGGCTCGGCGCGTCTCCCGTCGATTCCCCGTCCACACCTCCCACCTGCCCGAACGGTTCGGCCTCTTCACCATCATCGTCCTCGGGGAGACCGTCCTGGCCATCTTCCTGGGCGTCGCCGACGTGAACTGGAACCCCATCGCCGTCTTCGCCGCTCTCATCGGGTTCGGCCTCGCCGTCGCCATCTGGTGGAATTACTTTGGGTACGTGGATCGGGCGCCGCTCCAATGCACCTTAGGGAATGGCCATGCCTACACCCTCTTCCACCTGCCGATG
>JAZFPV010000206.1:0-2080 GCA_036444795.1 Thermoplasmata archaeon | reverse complement strand
AGGAGGGGTTCCCGAAAGTGGCTTGGGCGGCAGGCACGTTCCGGCCCGGGATGTTCGAGGTTCTAGCCAGGGCGGGATTGGGTCGGATCGGCCGTCTAACGACGGCCCACGGGGTCGTGGAGACCCCCGCCCTCTTGCCTGTGGTCAACGCCTCCAGCCTTATCATCACCCCCCAGGACATGAGGGACGAATTCGAGGCGTCCATCCTCATGACGAACGCCTACATTCTATGGCGGGGTGAGGACCGCGAACGCGTCCTGAAGGAGGGTGTGCACCAATTCCTCGGCTTTCCGGGGCCGATCATGACGGACTCCGGGGCCTTTCAGCAGCATGTGTACGGCCACGTGGACGTCTCCAACAAGGCCATCGTGGAGTTTCAGGCCGCCATCGGCGCGGACCTCGGTGTGGCGCTGGACATCTTCTCGGAGCCCGACGACTCCCGATCGCAGGCCGAGGCGGCCGTGGAGGAGACGCTGAAGCGGGCGCAGGAGGCCGTCCGACATCGAGGGAAGATGGCCCTGGCCGGCACGGTGCAGGGGGGCCTCTTCGACGACCTGCGAACCCGTTCCGCGGAAGGCCTCTCCCGACTCCCCCTCCAGATCCAGGCCATCGGCGGTGTCGTACCCCTGATGGAGGCCTACCGCTTCGCCGACCTCACCGAGGTCATTCTTGCGAGTCGAAGAGGGCTCCGCCCGGATCGACCGATCCACCTCTTCGGGGCGGGCCACCCAATGGTTTTCGGCCTGGCGGTCCTTCTCGGATGCGACCTGTTCGACTCCGCGGCCTACGCGAAGTACGCGTACGACGGCCGCATGTTGACCTCGTGGGGGACCCGGCGGGTTCGGGACCTGAAGCACCTCGCCTGCCAGTGTCCCGCATGCCGGGACGCCACCCCCGAGGCCCTCCGCGAGGATCCCTCTCGGGTCGCCCGGCACAACCTCCATGTCAGCTTCCAGGAGGTGCAGCGAGTCAAGCAGGCCATCCACGAAGGGAGACTTTGGGAGCACGTGGAGCGGCGCAGCCGGGCCCACCCGCACCTCCTCGAGGTCTTGCGGGTCCTCGCGCGGCACGTGGACTACCTCGAGCAGTTCGAAACGCTCTCGGACGGCAGCCCTTTCTTCATGGGGCCGGAAACCATCTGGCGGCCCGTCTTCCACCGGTTTCGGCAACGGGTCCTTCGACGATACCGCTCTCCCGGGGCGAAGGCGGCGCTGATCCTCCCCGACGGGCCCCGGCCGTACACCCGAGGCTATCGGCGGGTTCTGCGCGACCTCTTCGCCGAGGTCGACGCCCACGCGGTGGTGAAGTCCCCGCTCGGTCCCGTTCCGATCGAGCTCGATGGCGTCTATCCGGTGACCCAGTCCGTCTTCCCCGCCACCCCGGGCGTGGAGGTCCTCGAGGCAGCGGAAGTCTTCTTGCAGGCGTTTCTCCGCAAGGGCCACTTCGAGTTCGGGCTCCTCTGGGAGGGGGAGAAGAGCCTGGAGGAGCTCAGACGGCGGGCCCCGGGATCGGCATCCGGGGGGGAGGACCTTCCCCGGGCACGCGCCATCGCAGACTATCAGTTCGGCCCGGAAGCCAGCGATGCCCTCTTCCGCGGGGACGTCGCCTTCGTCACGTCGAAGAGGACACGGCGCGTTCGGAACGTGCTCGTGGATGGGAAACACGTCCTCTCCCTCCGGGCCTCCGACGGCCTGTACACGCTCAAATGGGCTGGCGGCGAGCGAATTCACGAGGCCATCGCAGCCCCTCGTCTCCGGGTGATCGTGGAGACGGAGACGGCCCCCTTCAACCGGCAAGGTCGCAGCGTATTCGCCAAGTTCGTGACCGAGGCCGACGCGGACCTGCGGCCCGGGGAGGAGGTCCTCGTGGTCGACCAAGAGGACGGCCTGCTGGCCGTGGGGCGGGCCCTGATGAACCGGGAGGAGATGCTCGCCTTCTCTGTGGGCCCCGCGGTCAAGGTCCGGCAGGGGTCAGACCAGGTCTAGCACCTTCTCGGAACACAGGGAATGGGGCAGTGGCCAGTATGCTGGCCATGCTCACAATGATAATCACTACTCCGCTAACTAGCAACCCCGTTCCA
>JAZFPV010000205.1:0-2403 GCA_036444795.1 Thermoplasmata archaeon | reverse complement strand
GGGCGATGAAGACCGGGATGTACGGTCGCTTGAGGGGCAGCCGGGTCTCCGTCGCCCCCGCCTGTTCGACTCCGGTCGCCATCCTTCGCCCCCCTCAGATCAGATACACGATGGTGAACAGGAAGATCCACACCACGTCCACGAAGTGCCAGTAGAGGCCCATGAGCTCCACCGTGCCGTGGTTTTTCGCCGTAAACTTCCCCTTCCGTGCCTTCAGCATGACGTACGCCATCGCGATGACACCGCCGGTGACGTGGGCGCCGTGGAAACCCGTCTGGATGAAGAAGGTGGACCCGTAGGCCAGCGGCGGGATCGGGCTGCTGAAGGGGGTCAAGCCCTCGGCGATGAGGCTGACGTATTCGAACGCCTGGATGGAAAGAAACGTGATGCCTAGGGCGAGGGTGATGAGGAGCCGTTGGACGAAGGCCTTCTGATTCCCTTGTTGAATGGCATGGAGGGCCTCCGCCATGGCCAGGCTGCTCGTGATGAGGATGAAGGTGTTCAGCGCCGTGAGGGGGACGTTGAGGATCTCCCCGGGGGCCGGCCAGGTCGCAGAGGCCGCCCGGACGGCCCAGGAGCCCCCGATGATGGCGGCGAAGAACATGATCTCCGAAGCCAGGAAGATCCACATGGCGGCCTTGCGCGTGGGGAAGGCCTGGAGGGTCCCCTCCTCCCCCTTCATCTCCCCGGGGACGTACGGGATGCGTCGTCCTCGGAAGTCATCCCACGCCCAACCCCCCACCGCCCCGGCAAACACGGCGATGCCGCCCAGGAAGAGCGGGTTCAGGAGGGCGGTCCCGTAGACGCCCAACGAGGCGAAAATGAGGCCGACCCCCAGCGCGACGACGATGGGCCAAGGACTCCCGTGGACTTCCTCGTCTTCTTCGTTCTGACGTGCCTCGTCGAGGGCCAACGGGCGGTCCAAAGGTGGCCCGAGTATAAGATTAGCGGTGCGACAGTGGACGGTACTGGCTCGGGGAGAGGGCTTAAATAAGCGCCGGCATAGAGCGGGCGATGGGCGGCTCTCGGGATGTGCTCGATTCTGTTACAGCCACCGTCGAAGGTCTCGCGGCCCGACCGAACGTCACGACCCCGAGCGGGGAGGAGCTCGCGAAGCGGGCGCAGCGCCTCGGCACCAAGACGGACCTGGGCGGCTACAACTACAGCTCTGTGGTCCGAAGCCGTAGTGCGGGCTTGACGGTCTACGTGGGTGGCCCCGAGGTTCTCCAGGAGTCCCTCAATCCACGACAGGAGGAGATCCTCGATGGTCTGGAGGAGATGGTCGCATTGGTGGATGCTTACGTCAAGCGGGCCCCTCTGCTACGGACAATCCGCCGGATGGGCCAGAACGACGAGTTTTCTCCGCTGTGCACCCTCTACCTCTCCTCCTACCGCCCGGAGGTCGTCCGGTTGGCGCACTTCTTCCACCTCGCACTCTTCGAGCCGGACGGCGGCGAGGTCGGCCCTCGGATGACCTTGGTCGATCTCCCGGAGTGGCAGGAGAAGGACCGACAGATTCTCGTGTTCCCCGAGATTGCGACGACCTACGTCCTCGGGTCCGACTACTATGGTGAGATCAAGAAGGGCTTCCTTCGGCTGGGGATGTGGCACGCCAAGCAGGAGGGGATGCTCGGCATGCACGCCGGTTCCAAGATCTTGAGGGCTCGAGGCCCCGACGGGGAGATCGGCCGTTACAGCGCGTTTTTCCTGGGTCTCACGGCGACGGGCAAGACCACCCATACGGCCCACACCCACGGCCTGGTGGAGGACGGGGAAGGAATTGCCATTGCCCAGGATGACGTGGTTTTCCTGCGGGAAGACTGGTCAGCCCTTGGCACCGAGAAGGGGTTCTTTCTGAAGACGGAGGGGCTCACGCCCGACACGCAGCCCCTGATCTATGGTGCCATCACCCGAGGCGATGCGGTGTTGGAGAATGTCCTGGTGGACTACAACTCCGTGGTCGACCTTGGAGACCTGACGCTCACCGGGAATGGGCGGGGCATCATGCAGCGAACGGCCTTCGGGGATTCAATGGGACCCATTGACGTTCCGCCCGCGACCGAAGTGGACGGCGCCCTCGTGGCCTTCATCACCCGACGGAACACGGTCATGCCCCTCGCGGCGAAGCTGACCAGGGAGCAGGCGGCCGCCTTCTTCATGTTGGGGGAGTCCGTCGAGTCGTCCGGGGGCGATCCGCGTCGGGCGGGCATGTCCGTGCGGCAGGTGGGGACGAACCCCTTCATCATCGGGAACGAGGCCGAGGAGGGGAATCGTTTCTACCGATTCTTGCAGACCGGCGGCCAGCGGGTCCAGGCGTTTCTCCTGAACACGGGTGGCGTGGGCGAAATCGCCGAGGTGGACCACGGGAAGCGCGTGGTCAGTCAGGAGGTCCTGCGCGTCGAG
>JAZFPV010000204.1:0-5034 GCA_036444795.1 Thermoplasmata archaeon | reverse complement strand
TTTTCAGCTATCGATTGGTGTTCTATGGGAGACGTCTGTTCATAATAGCCCGGCACCACTGACTTCGACCACCGGACAGCTCTGGGTTGGGTGTCCGCGATGCTGCGATTCTATGCGAAACGCGACGCGTACTCTTTCGCGAAATATGTGAGGATGAAGTCGGCACCGGCGCGCTTGATTGCCGTAAGGCTCTCGAGCACCACTTGTTCCTCATCGACCCATCCTTTCTCTGCCGCTGCCTTGAGCGCGGCGTACTCCCCGCTCACTTGGAACGCCGCCAACGGTACGTCCATTTCCCTTCGGAGCGCTGCGAGGATGTCAAGGTATGGCATCGCCGGCTTCACCATGAGGATGTCTGCCCCCTCCTCGAGGTCGAGCCGCGCCTCCCGAAGCGCCTGGGCTGAAGAGCCGGGATCCATCTGGTGCCCCCTCCGGTCTCCGAACTTCGGGGCGCCTTCCGCAGCCTCCCGGAAAGGGCCGTAGAAGGCAGAGGCGTATTTCACCGCGTATGAGAGGATCGGCAGCTCCTCGAAGCCCGCGTCGTCCAGCTCCTTGCGGATCGCCGCGACCTGGCCGTCCATCATCCCGCTTGGGGCGATCATGTCGGAGCCCGACAGGGCTTGACTCACGGCAATCCTTCCGTACACGTCGAGCGTCTGGTCGTTGTCTATATGGGCGCCCCGCAGGAGGCCGCAGTGGCCGTGGCTCGTGTACTGGCATAGGCACAGGTCCGCTATCACAGCCAGGTCGGTAACCTCCTTGATCCGCCGGACCGCTCCCTGAATCACGCCGTCCTTTGCGAAAGCCCCCGATCCGTCCTCGTCCTTCTCCTTCGGGATGCCGAAGAGGATGACGGCTGGGATGCCGAGGTCCGCGACCGCGGCCACTTCGTCGGCCACCGTGCGTAGGCTTTGGCGTTGGACGCCGGGTAACGAACGGACGGATTCCTGTGCCTTCAGCCTCTCGTCCACAAAGATCGGACAGACGAGGTCTTTCGGGGACAATCGCGTCTCGCGAAGCAGGTCCCGTATCCTCGGATTCCCACGGAGGCGGCGCATTCGCGTGGCCGGGAACACTACTCCTCCTCGAGGCCGAACAGCTTGGCAGCGGTGCGGAGCGTTTCCGCATCTCCCTGCCGCGCAGCGCGTTTCAGAACTTCGGTTGGTTCTGCGAGCAGCTTGTTCGCGAAGCTATCGAGCATCGCGCGTAAGGCCTTTTGCACCTTCGGGTCGGGCGTCCCCGCCGTCCGGACGAACCTCGCATACTCCTCGTCGCGCAGCGCGCGGACCCTTGTGTACAGCCGCCGCGCCAGGTTCGCGGCCGGACCCTCCTCCGACTTCCCCAGAAAGGCGGCGACCTCCGAAGCCACGATTGTTTCCGCCGCCAGGACCTCCGTTTTGCGGCGCTCTAGGTTGTCCTTCGCGATCTCCCGAAGGCCGTCGAGATTTCGGAGTTCCACGCCCCGGAGCTCCGCGACCCGATCGTCGATTGTCCGCGGGTTGCTGATGTCGATGATAAGGAGGGGCTCGACGCGGTCGGAGCTGACGAGCATCGCCGCCAGCTCGTCCTTCGAAAGAATGACGTGCGGCGCGCCCGTGGCGCCGATAATGACGTCGCTCGCCGGAACGTACTTCGGCATCTCCTCGAACGAGACGGCGATTCCGTTCAGCTCCCTTGCGAGTTCCACGGCCCGGTCGTGGCTTCGGTTCGCGACGAAGATTGCCTTGAGGTCCCACCTGGCGAGGGCCTTCGCAACGAGGGTCCCGATTTCCCCCGCGCCAAGGACAAGAACCACCTTGCCGGTCAGGTCCCCAAGCAACTTCCCCGCCAAGTCGACGGCGGCGCTCCCAATGGAGACAGCCCCTTTGTTCAACGCGGTCTTCGTACGCACCCGCTTACCGACCGTAATGGCCTGCCGGAACAGTCGGTCGAGCAGGGGGCCGAGCGCGCCCTCGCTGCGAGCGAACGCGACCGCACTCTTCACCTGTCCAAGAATCTGATCTTCACCCACGATGAGGGAGTCGAGACCGCTCGCGACCCGAAACAGATGGCGGACGGAGTTGCGGTCCTCTAGGAAGCGAACCGCGCCCTCCATCTCCTGCGGCAGGAAGTTCACCGTGAGCGACTCAAGGCTCTGCCGGCTCCGGCCGTCGACGGCCGCGTACACCTCCACGCGGTTGCACGTCTTCAGAATCGCAGCTTCCCGCACGCGGGGGAGTCCACGGACCGCTCCCAAGAGGGATTTCGCCTCCTTGGCCGCGACGAGTTCAAGCTGCTCGATGTCGACCCATTTGTGCGTGACGTGAGCGCTCGCAATCGAGAGCAAAGCCGTCCCCTGGGAATCAGCCATTTTTAGAGGAGGGCGCTACTTAAGGTTTCAGCGCGAACAGGATTGATGCACTGGACGGTGCATCAAAGGCGGGAGGCGACGACATGGGCGAGCGCCTCAACAAACTCCGGTCGGTCGTTCGGTACGGGTGTTCGCCGGAACGTCATACCCTCTCGTTCCGCCTGCGCGACGAGTTTCCGGTCGAGGTCATAGATCGTCTCCAAGTTGTCGGCCACAAAGCCGATGGGTGCGACCAGGACGTCGGAGACCCCGCCCGTGGCGAGGGTGTTGAGGACATCGGATACGCTCGGGCCGAGCCAGTCCCCGGCAGCCATCCCGATGGACTGGAATGCGAAGGTCCATGCGGGTGCGTCGACCGAGTTGGCGAGCTTCGCGGCGAACGTTCGGAGCTGGTCCTCGTACGGGTCGTCAGGCGGCATCGGGGCCTTCGGCAGGCTGTGGGCAGTAAACAGGAGGTGACCGTCCCGACCCAGGGTTCGGTCCGCGAGGGACCCCTTGAGGATCGCCTGCCATGCTTCAAACAGTATGGGGTCGGTGGACCACTCCTCGACGAAGGTCACGGAAACATTCCGACCCGCAACCGCCTCGTCAATGGCCTTCTGGTACCCCCCCGTACTCACCGCGGAGTAGAACGGGGCGAGGGGGACCGCCACGACCTTCGAGTATCCCGCGGCCGCGATGTCCTCGATTGCCTCATGGACGAACGGGTGCCAGTGTTTCATGCCCACGTAGGCGCGCACCGGGTGGCCGCGATCCCGCAGGAGCCTTGCTGCTGCCTCTGCTTGGCGCTCGGTAATGGCGAGGAGCGGCGTCTGCCCGCCCACGTCCTCGTACCGCGCGCGCAGGTTCCGCACCTCCGCCTCGCTCGGCTTCCTGCCTCCTCGGATATGTGTGAAGTACGGTTCGACCTCGTCAAGTGTACGGGGCGTGCCGTACGCCATGAACAGGACCGCCGTTTCCGTCGTCAAGCCGGACCCCCGCGATATGCGTGTACGGCTCGCGTCACGGCCGCCAACACGTCTGGGGATGTGCCGGGGAGGACGCCGTGGCCCAGGTTGAAGATGTGCCCGGGGCGCCCGCCCGCTTGGTCCAGAATCTCGCGCGCCCGTGCGATCGCATGCTCCTTCCCGGCGAGGAGCGCCGCGGGGTCGAGGTTTCCTTGGATCGCGACGCTGTCTCCAAGCCGCCGCCACGCCTCGCCGAGGGGAATTCGCCAGTCCACGCCGATGACTTCCCCCCCTGTGTCGCGCATGCGTTCGAGGAGTGTCGCCGTGTTCACCCCGAAGTGGATCCGGGGAACGCCAAGCCCGTTCGTCGCGCGGAACACCTCCCGCACGTGCGGCGCGACGTACATATCGTAGGCCGCGGGATCAAGGGCGCCAACCCAGGAGTCGAAAAGCTGGACCGCGTGAACGCCTGCCTTGATTTGGAACCGAAGGTACGTCGCGACCATGTCGGCAAGGACTTCCTGCAGACGATGCCAAAGCTTCTCTCTCCCATACATGAAGGCCTTTGTCTTCACGAAGTTCCTGGACGGCTGGCCTTCGATGAGGTATGAGGCGAGCGTGAACGGCGCCCCGGAGAAGCCGATCACCGGCACGTCGAGGGCGTCGCGGAGCCGTCCGATCGTTTCCGCGAGGAATGCGAGATGCGCATCAGGGTCGAGGGAGGTGAGTCGCTCGACATCCTTCTCCTCCGCGATGGGCCGATGAATGACGGGGCCCACGTTCTCCTTCAGCTCGAACTGTACGCCCATGGGCTCCAGGGGGAGCATGATGTCCGCGAACATGATGGCGGCGTCGACCCCGAGCTTCTCTACCGGAAGCTTGGCGACTTCTACGGCCAGATCGGGCGTCTTGGCGATTTCGAGGACCCCATGGCTGCGCCGCACCTTTTGATACCCCGGAAGGTAGCGTCCCGCCTGTCGCATGTACCACACGGGCGTGCGGTCGACGGACTCTCGCCGGCACGCCCTCAGAAAGCGATCCTGCATCGACCCCAGACGAACTGGCGGCGAGGCATAAGGCCTCGCCCTAGGCGTGATTAGCCGAGGGCGTCCAGGAGGGCGTGGAAACTGGGCATCGCCCGGCACGTGAAGATCGGCGTGTCGCGCAGGGTGTACTTCCGCGTCTCCGTGAAGCGCAAGTCCTCGACGAGATTCAGGAAATCCTCGAGGTCGTCCGTCTCGAATGCGAGCACAAATTCCTGGTCATCGAGGCCGTACGAGTAGGTCGTATGGATCTTCACGTTCGGGTACTTGTGGCCGATGCGGAAGTGTTCCCCCATCATTCGCTTCCGTTCGTCGAGCGGCAACTGGTACCATTCGTGGGTCTTGACGAACGGGTAGATCATGAGGTAGGGCCTGCCCAGGGGTTCGATCCTGGTGGTGCTCCCATGGCCCCCTTCGTGCTCGTGCCCGCCCACGTATTTCGACCGACGGGTCATTGCGAGGTACGCGTACGGCGTGTCCAGGTAGCCGCCGAGGCTTGTGTTGAGGAACGAGGAGGCGAAGCCCTGGAAGTCCTCCACGCGTTCGCTGAACTTCCACAGCAGGAAGTCGGCGTCGCCCCGGAGGCCGAGCAGCGAGTAGGGCATGATGGGGAACCGGTCCGCCCACTTCTCCAGGACGACGCGGGTCTCCTCCTTGTTCTGGTCCTTGAGTTCTGGGGAGAGACGCCGCCACC
>JAZFPV010000203.1:0-12303 GCA_036444795.1 Thermoplasmata archaeon | reverse complement strand
TCGAGGCCGCCGACACGACAGGGTGATTCAGGTCCGCCTTATGTTCCGCTATCAACGGGAGGTCGTAGCCGAGATGCCGTAGGATGTGCGTCCCAAAGCGACCCTCGTCCGGGTCGCACGCATCCACCACGACCTCCTCCGGGGCCAGGTCGCGGATGACGTCGGCGAAGACGCGAGCCTCGATGCGATTCAGCGATTCCTCTTCCATGGACGCATCCAACTCAGCCGCGGAGATGTGGCGGATGCGTGAAGTCGCTACCCTTTCAATCTCCCCCGCCAGAGCCAACCGCCGGTCCGGGGTTAGCAGCTTGGAGTCCCGGACCCCAAGCGCCCGCAAGACCTCCTGGTCCTCGCACACCACACCCGCGACCACGAGGGGGCCCAAGACCGGGCCTCGCCCGGCCTCATCAATCCCCATGATGCGCAAGTCCCAACTCCCCCCTCAGATCGGCCACGCGTTCTCGGAGATCTGCCACGTCAAATGCCAGAACCGCCCCGCTCTCCACGACCAGTTTCCCATCCACGACCACGTCTCGAACCCGTAGGGTCCGACCTCCATACGCGAGGAGGGATAAGGTTTCCTCAGGTCCCGCAGGCGAGGCGCCCACCGGTTCAAGGACCACGAAGTCCGCGGCCGCACCGGGGCGGAGGGTACCCGCCGCCGTACCCAAGGCCCGCGCGCCGTTAATCGTGCACAAGTCCAGGAGGGTCTGCGTGGGGACGATGGAGGGATCCCATCGGTGCCCCCGATGCACGAACCCGCAATCTCGCATCGCGGAACGCAAACTGAAGTCCCCGGTCAGGAAAGGAGAATCCGTTCCCAGGCCGACGAGGACGCCCTCGCGAACCATTTCCGGGAGCGGCATGGGGCCCCCCGCCCCGGTTGCCTGGTTGGACCCCGGGCAGTGGACGACCGGGACATGGGCTCGTGCGAAGGCCCGGATCTCGTTCAGGGTCAACCAAACACCATGAATCGCCACGAGGTTCGGAGATAGCAACTCATTCCGTTCCAGCCATTCCACCGGCCGCATCCCCACCTCTCGTTGGAAGCCATACACCTCCGAGCGCCTCTCAGCCACGGGCAGACACCACCGCGTGCCCTCGGCCTCCGCGAGCTCGGCTACGGCCCTCGTCAGGGAGGGATCCATGAGGCCGGTCAGTCCGACCAACGGCTGGATGCGGTCGCGGGCTCGCATCTTGTGGAGAAAGCGCCGTGCGTGGGGAAGATCATCCTCCGTTTCGACTGCCCACGCCAGGTGGGCGCGGATGCCGGCCTGGGTGACCGCCCGTCCGACTTCCTCCTCCCATGTGAAAAGGTCGAGGAAGCAGGTAGTCCCGCTGGCCAGCATGTTCGCCGTCGCGAGGGCGGCGGCCACTTCGAGGTCTCGTTTGGTCAGATTCTGCTCCAACCGCTCCGTTGCCTCTTGCATCGCCGTCCAAGGTACGTCTCGGGGTGGTCCCAAGATAACGTGGGCAGAGCGGGTGTATCCGTCGATCAACCCTGGCACAATGAAACAGCCCATGGCGTCGAGTCGGCGGTCTGCCGAGCCCTCCTTCCCGCCAACGGCCTGGATGGTGTCCTTCTCAACGCGGAGATTGCCGCGAAAAAGACGCCGTTCCTCGTCCTGAGTCACCAGGGTGCCATCGGTGACGAGAAGAGACACTGGCTCGGCAATCGAGGAGGCGTATTAATGAGTGAGGGGACGATGCGAGTCCGCCTTCACGAGACAGGACCTTGTCGTGCGGTTCAGCCAAGAAGTTAGGAGGTTGCTCACCCAACTGCCACCTGGACGAGTCACCACCTTTGGTGCGTTGGCGGCGGCCCTCGGGGACGCCCGCGCCGCCGTGCCCGTCTTTCGCCTCCTTGGCGACGATCGTCCACCCGGATGGCATCGCGTAGTTCGCGCGGATGGCTCCCTCGCCTTTAGGGAAGTGGCCCCTCGCCTCCAATTGGAGGGCGTCGGGGTTCGGGAAGGCGCAGTCCAAGATTTCCCGCGGGTTCTTTTCCACGAGTTTCACTCAGACCGACCCCTTGAGGTGCTCCGTCGGGAGCAGCGTCGCCTTGCGAGGCGGGTCGTGTTGGCCGACCGCTTCGGCGAGCTCACGAGCGTCGCGGGATTCGACGTTTCGTACGGGAAATCCTGGGCTCACGGTGCCGCTGTCCTCCTCGATTGGGAGACCTTGGGGGTCCAAGAGGAGGTCGGTCTCACGACGGCCGTCGACTTCCCCTACATCTCGACCTATCTGGCCTACCGCGAGTTTGACCCCGTGGTCCGCTGTTATGCCCAGTTCGAGGACCCCCCCACCTTGCTCATGGTGGACGGGAACGGAACCCTCCATCCCGAGCGTTTCGGGCTCGCGTGCTACGTGGGTCTCAAACTCGATCGACCCACCATCGGCGTGGCGAAGAGCCTCCTGTTGGGTCGTCTCGATCGAGAGACTCTGGCACCCGGGGAGTCCACCCCCGTGCGTGTGGACGGAGAGGCCGTGGGCTACGCCCTGCGAACGGGGAGCGGGAAGCCGATCTACGTCTCCCCCGGCCATCGGATCAGCGGCCCCACGGCCCTGAGGTATGTCCGGCGCCTGTGCCGAACCCGAATTCCCGAACCGCTGCGCTTGGCAGACCGAGCGGCCCGTCGGAGACGGCGGGATCAGGAGAGTTGAGACTTTTTATCGCGTGACAGGATGGAACCCCCGTGCGTTTCCTTGTCTTCGGTGCCGGGGCCCTGGGAAGCCTGGTTGGGGGCCTCCTCTCGCAGAACCATGAGACCGTACTCGTCGGGCGGAAGGCGCATGTGGCCGCCATCCGCCGCGAGGGCTTGCGGATTTCGGGAAAGACCGTTCTCGTGGCGCATCCGGAGGCCGTCGAGGCCCTCCCGCGTGACGCCGATCCCGAGGTCGTCGTCGTGTCGGTGAAGGCCTACGACACGCCTCGGGTCGCCCAAGTCCTCACGCCCCTCGCCGAGACCGCGATCTTCCTCTCCCTCCAGAACGGCCTTGGCAACGAGGAAACCCTCGCCGTCTCCGGGGCTCGTGTGTTGGGCGGCGTGACCAACCAAGGCATTACGTTCCTTGGCCCCGGGGAGGTGCACCACGCGGGGTCCGGGGATACCTACATCGGGCCTTTCGAGAGGACGGGGCGAGAGGAAGCCGGTCGGGTGGTGGACGCCTTTGAGGAAAGCGGCCTGCCCAGCCATCTGGTCGAGGACATCCGCGGCGAACTCTGGCTGAAGGCCATCGTGAATGCCTGCATTAACCCGCTCACCGCCCTCCTTCGCGTCCCGAACGGCTACGTTCTCGAAACGGGCGCGACCAGGCAGATCGTCCGCGATGTCATCCGAGAAAGCGTGGAGGTCGCGGATCGATACGACGTCGACCTGGATACGGACGCCGTCTTCGAGCGCGTGGCCTCGGTGGTCCGGGGGACCGCGGAAAACCGCTCGAGCATGCTCCAGGACCTGGAACGGGGGCGGAGAACGGAGATCGACGCCATCAATGGCGCCATTGCGCGACTCGGGGGGGAACGAGACCAACCCGCCCCCACGAACGCCCTCCTGGCCCAACTCATCGTCGCGGCGGAGTCGGCGCCTACGACGGAATGACGTGAAGGTCGCGGGAGTATCGGTCGAGACGGCGGGCCCGCCCGTTCTCCACGAGCACGATGTTCTCGATCCGCACCCCGAACCGATCCGGCAGGTAAATCCCGGGCTCGACGCTGAAGGCCATCCCCTCCTCGAGCGGTCGTTTGTTCCCCTCGACGATGTACGGCTCCTCGTGCACCTCCAGGCCGATTCCGTGGCCTGTTCGATGGATGAACTGACCGCCGTATCCGCCGTCGGTAATGACCTTTCGGGCTTCCCGATCCACCTCCTCCGCGGGGGTGCCCGCCCGCGCGGCGTCCACGGCCTTCTCGTTGGCCTCCTTCACGAGCTCGTACACCTTTCGCTGCGTGTCGTCCGCTTTGCCCAGGAAGACGGTGCGCGCGACGTCGGTGTAGTATCCGGCGAACATGCCCCCGAAGTCCAAGACGAGGGCGTCTCCTCTACGGAGCGCCCGATCTCCGAACCGGTAGTGGGGTTGGGAGCCGTTGGGGCCGGAGGCGGCGATGGGGCGGAAGGAGGCGGCGTCGGCCCCGGCGTCCATGAGGGCGTTGCGAATCGTGTTCGCCACGGCCCGCTCCACCTGCCCCTCCTCCAAGGAGTCCATCACGGCCTCCATGGCCCGGTCCGTGGCTTCGTGGGCCCGACGGAGGATCGAGATCTCCTCGGGGCCCTTGACAATCCGCAGCTCCTGCATGAGGCCCTCCGCGTCCTCGAACGCGACGTCAGGCAGGGCCCGGTGGAACATCAGAACGAAACGGGCCCACATTCGGGTATCCAAGGCCACGTTCACCAGCCCGGAGGTGTCGGACAGTTGTTCCAATAGGAACGCCGCCTGGTCGTCCCCGTCCTTCCACGCATGCACGTCACCAATCCACCCCTCCCGACGCACCTGTTCCTCGTAGAGGGCCGGCACCACCATCCGGGGCTCTCCGTCCCGAGGGAAGAGGGCCGTCAGGAGGCGTTCGCCGGGTGTCTCGAGAAATCCGGTCATGTACGTCATGTTGGGCCCGGGCGTCAAGGCCAGGAGGTCGATGTCTTGGTTCTCCATGAACGCGCGGCACCGCTTCCAGCGACCCGCATAGTCCACATGTTCCACCGGGAATTCCCCCGGCCCGCCGAGGGAGAGAGGGTATTTCTCCCTTCGCCCGCACAGGGCCGTGGACCCAAGCCTTTATAAGCGTCCCTTAAATAGTATATAAAGGGGTAAGGCGCGCTTCTTTGGAGGAATAACAATTGGCTAAGATCAAGATTGAGAACGTCGTGGCGTCCACCTCGTTGGGCGGGGAATTGGACTTGCAGGCCATCGCCCTAGCCCTGGGAGGGGCGGAGTACGAGCCGGAGCAGTTTCCCGGCCTGATCTATCGTTTGAAGGAGCCCAAGACGGCGACTCTCCTCTTCCGCAGCGGCAAGGTGGTCTGCACGGGCGCCAAGAGCTTGCGCGACGTTGGCACGGCGATTCGGACGGTCGCGAAGCAGATCAAGGCGTCGGGCATCGATATCAACATCGACCCTGACATCGAGGTCCAGAATATCGTGGCCTCGTCCGACCTGGAACAGGAGATCAACCTCAACGCCATTGCCATCAGTCTGGGTTTGGAGCGAGTGGAGTACGAGCCGGAGCAGTTTCCGGGGCTCGTCTACCGCCTGGACGAACCGAAGGTAGTCGTTCTCCTCTTCGGAAGCGGCAAGCTGGTGTGCACGGGGGCCCGACAGCCCTCGGACGTGTCACGAGCGGTCGAGAAAATCACCATAGAGCTTCAGGCAGCAGGCCTCCTTCGCTGAAGGCGGCGCCCTCGAGGAGGGCCCGTGTCGGCCTGGAAGGACGAACTGCAGGGCCTGCCCGTCACGGACCACCACGTCCACCTCCGTCCTTCGGGGCGTGGGGTGGAAGCCGTCCAGGAATTCGCGCGCTCCGGGGGGACGCGAATCCTCCTCGTCCATATGCCCTACGAAGACCTCCCCACCCGCCGGCCCGAGGATTTTGAGACCGCTTACCGGCGGACCCTCCGGATGGCTCAGCAGGTTCGGGCCCTCGAGGTCGTGGACGTGCTGGTAGCCCTGGGACCCCATCCGGCCGAGTTGGTTCCCCTGAGCGAGCGATGGGGCCTGGCGCGGGGGGCCGAAACCATGCGGGCGGCCCTCGAGATCGCCCAAGCTCACGTCATGGAGGGGGACGCCGATGCAATCGGCGAGATCGGGCGACCCCATTGGACCGTCAAGGAGGACCTCTGGACCCGTTCCAACGAGATCATGGCCTACGGGGTGGAATTGGCCCGTGAGGCCGGGTGTCCGGTCATCCTTCACACGGAGACGCCCTCTCCCGAGCTGTTCGAGGACCTCGCCTCCGTGGCGGATCGCGTCGAGCTCCCCCGAGGGCGCGTCGTGAAGCATTATGCCGACGCCTCCGTCCTCCCGGAGGAGAACCTCGGGATTTTCCCCTCGATCATCGCCAAGGGAGACCACGTGCGGGAAGCGGCCTCCAAGGGATTCCGATTCCTCCTGGAGACAGATTACCTGGACGACCCCCGACGTCCCGGAGCGGTCTTGGGCCCGAGCACCATCCCGAAACGAACCGCCGCGCTGCTCCGCGAAGGACTCGCCACCCGCGAAGACGTCCACCGCATCCACGAGGAGAACGTCGTCCGACTGTACGGCGACCGGCCCTAGCGACGAACGGAAAACGTCTTGAAGGCGCCTTGGTACTCATCCCACGAGACCTTGGCCTCCGCGACCTGGGCATACGGCTGGCTTGTCTGGCACCACTCGATGAGGGCTTCTACCGGTTCTTGAGGGCCCTCCAGGACCGCCTCCACAGAACCATCCCGCAGGTTCCGGACCCATCCTACGACGCCCAGGTCCACCGCCTTGCGGCGGGTGTTGTCACGGAAGTAGACGCCCTGGACCTGCCCAAGAAAGAGCACATGGGCTCGGACCTCCATCACAAAGTTGATGCGAAAGGGACCATATGATAATGTCGACTCCGACCGACCGGGCGCCGCGCCCGTTCCATGGGGCTCGCGATGAAACGGCGAAGCATCCACGACTACCGCGTCCGGGATGTGATGTCCACGGACCCTCGTACGGCCGCGCCAGAGGAGACCCTCTCTGACGCGCTGGCGGTGATGCGCCGACACGACTTTCACGAAATGCCTGTGACCCGAGGGGAGGAGGTTCTGGGGATGATCTCCTACGCCACCGTCCTTCAGCGGAGGAACCTGCCCCTCACGACTCGGGTGGACAGCATCCTGGTCCGCCCTCCTCGGGTGGAGCCGTCGGATCATCTGACCCAGATGGCGGAGTACCTCATCGCCTCCGGCTACCGGGGCCTCCCTGTGGTGGAGAACGGTCGCCTCGTGGGGCTCATCTCGCGCGGGGACGTCGTCGGGATCCTGGCGGACACCGAGGAGTTCGCGGGGCTAAGTATCGAAGACATCATGACCCCTGATCCTCAGACGATGGAGGAAAGGGAATCGCTAGGGAAGGCACGGGACCTCATGCGGTCCCTCGACGAGCGATCGATTCCTGTGGTGGATGGAGAGGGACGGGTGACAGGGGTCGTCGGGGTAAAGGACGTGGTGGAAGCTCTGACCAAGGGCAAACCCCGACGGGCGACGCAGGGGGAACGGGCGGGCCAGAAGACCGCTCTACGGGTGGAGGTCCGGAGTGTGATGAGCGCCCCGGCCATTACCATCGGCCCGGAGGGGAGCGCAGCGGAGGCGGCGGCCCTCATGCGGGACCGGGACGTTTCGAGTGTCGTGGTCGTGGAGGACAGGCGACCCGCGGGAATCGTCACGCAAGTCGACCTTCTGGAGCAGGTTGTCGCGGCGCGGCGGCGGGACGAGGTCCTGGTCCAGATCTCTGGCCTCGACGAGGACGACTGGTGGACATACGAGACCCTCTACGCCGTCATCGGCCGAGGGTTGCGGAGAGTCAGCGCCATCGCCCGACCCACCGTTTTCAACGTCCACGTGGTCACTTACCGGAGCCAGGGGGATCGTTCCAAGTACTCCATCCGGGCCCGCCTCGGGACGGAACACGGCCTGCTCGTCGCCCGCGATTACGACTGGGACGCCGGGCAGGCCATGCACAAGGTGATGGAGCAGCTAGAACGCCGCATCAAGCAGACAAAGGACCGGAACATGGCTCTCCGGAAAGGGCAGAAGGAAGGGGCCTGAGTCCGTAGACTAAAGCTGTCGGAATTCGCGCGTCAGGAGCGCCCGCTGCCTCCGGACCAGGGCGAGGAGATCGATGGGAATGATGAGCTTCGCGCCGCGCTCGGGCATGGCGTCTCGCATCCCCTGGAGGAGCTTCATGACCTCCGTAAAGCTGTATTGCACGAAGAGGTACTCCAGACCGTCCAGGAGAATGACCCCCTTGTCCGCCCTATTGAGGAACTTGCGGACCCTAGCCTCCATGTCCTCGAGGGATTGAACGGCCTCCTTCGCCTTCGTCCCGTCATCGGTCAGCCAGTAGACGAGGGCCCCGTCGAGGTCCCAGCTCTCCTTCAGCTTGTCGGGGTAGGTGCGCGTGATGCAGAGCCCCGGATGGCCCTTGGAGAGGGCCTGGGTAAAGATCTTCATGGCCCGATTCTGCCCCTGGGTCACGAGATAAGCCTCCCCCGGCTCCAGCTCGATGATGCGTTCCGATCTCGGCTTGGTCCGGCCCATGGTCTCCTGGGAGAACCCGCTCCCCTTGCGCTTCAGATACCGCGAGGCCACGTAGAGGCCGACGAGCGAGGTTCCGAAGAGAAGGAGAAACATCGTCGCCATGCGCTCCGAGTCAAGGGTGCCATTGCCGCTGGGGATTTGAAGGGTGCCCGTCGGCGTCAGTGCGAGGGCGGCCAACGTCGGCGCCTCTCCCGCCGGGAGGATGGAGGAGAGCAAGAGGGCGGAAAGGCAAATCAGGGCGGCGAGTCTCGAGGCCGGGGCGAAGGAGAACGGGCGCATGAGTCGGCTCCTTTCTGCTCGAGCGTCCTTAAAGTCCCTGTGAGTCCATTGTCTGCGTTGATAATCGCCCCCCGGCGATACCCGCCCCGATAGCTTCTTGAGGCCGCACCGTCTAATTTCCATCCTCCATCGAGGTCGACCCATGCCCAAGTGCATCGAGTGTGGAACGAACGTCGGCGACCCGGACGAATTCTACTATTGCCCGACGTGTGGCGGGTCGCTCTGCGACGACGACCGAAAGGACCACACCCACGCCGACTAGAGTTCCAGGAATTCGCGGGTCGCGGGTGTGAGGACTTCGATCCCATTGGCGGTCACGAGCACGTCGTCTTCGATACGGACCCCGCCGTAGTCCACGACGTAGACCCCGGGCTCGACGGTCATGGCCATCCCCTCCTCGAGGACCGTGCCGGCCAGGGAGCCCATCCCCGCTCCGTCATGGACGGCGAGTCCGATGGTGTGCCCCAGACCGTGGATGAATCGACCCTTGAATTCCGTGCTGTCGATCACGTCACGGGCGAGTTCGTAGATGGCCTTCCCGTCGGCGCCCGGCTTCATCGCGTCCATGGCCGCCTGTTGGGCCTTGAGGACGACGTCATACATGCGCCGCTGCTTCTCGGTCGGCTTTCCGAAGACCATGGTCCGGGTGACATCCGAGGCGTAGCCTCGATACCGGGCGCCGAAGTCGATCAGGAGAAAGTCCCCGTCGCGGAGGCGCCGGTCACCGGTGGCGTGGTGGGGCAGGGCCGCGTTGGGTCCGGAGGCGACAATCGGGGGGAAGGCAGGGCCCGAGGCTCCCTTCGTCTGCATGAGGTAGTTCAACTCCGCCGCGATCTCCGACTCCGTGCGGCCCACCTCCAGGGAGGGTAGGAGCTCTTCGAAGGCATCCACCGCGATTCGGCACGCCTTCCGGAGCAACCTGATCTCCTCGGCGTCTTTCACCTGGCGCGCCTTGATGATGGCCTGGGAGACATCGTGGACCTCGGCGTCGGGATTGGCCTCGACCACCTGACGATACCCCGCATAGGTCAGTTCGTTCCCGTTGATGCCCACGGTGCGGACGCCCTGGAGCAGGCGTTCGAGGGCCTTCGCCTTCTCCCCCTTCCCCGAGAAGACCTCCACGGGGACGCCCTGCGAGCGCGCGATGTCGGCTTCCAGCTGGGAGGACAGGACGGACAAGGCACCGGCGGGACGAAGGACGGCGACGCACCCCTCGAAGAGGCCGCCGTGGATGCCCGTGGCGTAAAAGAAGGTCTTGTCGATCTGCGGCTCCGTCCCGTTGATGAGGACCACCGCGTCCACAGGCTTCTCCAGCTCCTCGAAGATGCGCCGAACACGGGCCTCCATGGGAGGGCCTAGGCCGGGCGGGAATAAAGCTTATCAGGCGGGAGGGCGAGGGAGGCCTGGGGGAGTCCCTTGGTCCGCCGGCGGAGGAAAGGGCTGGAGCGTCGCATCGCTCGGGAACGGATGGACATCCTCTTCGAGCTGGCGGGCGCGGAGGCACGGGAGGGCAACCTTCATCGGGCCAACCGGTATGCCCACCTCGCCCGGCGACTGGGGATGCGGTACAACGTTCCCTTCCCCTCGTCGTATCGGCGCCGGTACTGTCGCGGGTGCGGGGCCTACCTGGCACCGGGCGCGGCCGCCAGGGTCCGCCTCCGTCGGTCTCGGGTCGTCGTGACCTGCAAGGCATGCGGTCGGATCTCCCGCTACCCCTTTCTTCGGGAGGCCCGTGCCCGCCGGCGTCGCTAGTAGGCCGTAGTCATGTCGATGCGACCCTTCTTGCGGGCCAGGTGCTCCACGTACCGGAACACGGCCAGCGAGAGGAGGCTGACAACGATGAGGGAGACGGCCAGGATGAGCAGGAGGGTGGTCTCCGGGATCACGAGCAGGAAGGCGTCCGCCTGGGGCGGCGGATTCGTCAGGAGGACGCGCCGAAGGCCTTCGAACCAGTAGGTGAGGGGGATCCACTGGCCGAAGACCTGCCCAAACACGGGCAAGACGGAGAGCGGAAAGATCACGCCGGTGAAGACGTAGAAGACCCCCGCGATGCCTTCGCTCATCCCGCCGCCATGGCGGGCGGTCAGGAAGGTGATGCCTCCGATCGCCACGCCGATGGCGATGGTAAGGAAGAGACCGAGAAACAGGACGGCGAGGAAGAAGGGCAGCAGGGCGAGATTGAAGCCGATCGGAATGCCGAGAAGCCCCCGGCCGATCGCGAGCACGATCAGGACGCCGATCCCCGCCACGGCCATCTGGGTGAACCCGCGTCCGATGATGTAGACGTAGTAGCTGATGGGGGAGATGTAGATGTACCGGATGGTCTGGAACCACTCCCGATCCCCTTGAATCACCTCAAACATCCCGAAGAACGCCTGGAACACGAACATGTAGAAGGCGCTCCCGACGAAGATGTACGCGAGCATCTCCGGAGGCGCGGCCCCGCCCGCGGCCGCGGCGACGAGGAAGATGGTGACCAAGATGAGGGTGCCCGCCACGGGCTTGATGATGGAGTAGATGGCGAACAGCCAAGGGTCGGTCCAATTGGAGCTGTACTGCCATCCGAGCCAGGCGGCCGTCCGCAGGGTCCGGAGGTGGGTGCTCAAAGATGGCGTTGGGTCAACCTCCCCTCTTGCTTGGCGAGTCGCTCGAAGTAGGCCAGGGCCCGGCGTGCCAGGAAGACGAAGACGACGGCGAGCACGATGAGGATGTAGAGTTCAATGTCAGCCGGAAGGAGCGCCCACCCGAGGAGGTCCGGGAAGAGGAGTTGCCGCATCGCGTCCAGACCGAGGGTCATGGGGATGAAACTGACCCCGGCGGCAATCCAGAACCCCGCGCCTCCTAGGATTCGAATGAATGACTGGACGGGGAAGAAGAAACCCGCGCCCAGGAAGACGGGTTCCTGGAGCAGGTTGGAGATGTTCCATGCCTCCCGTCCGTAGAGGAGGTAGACGGATGCGAAGAGCATGCCCATGCCGTACAGGGCGACCAAGGTCACCAAGAAGATGGCTGTAAGGAGAAGGGGATTGACGACGACGAGGGCGATTTGGAAAATGAGCACGCCCAGGATGAGGGTGGCGGCGGCCCGGGTGGCGGTCATAACCATCCCCCCGACGGCCATGCCCCCAAGGAGGGCCATCCGAGACATGGGTGCCATCATGTAGAGCTGAAGATTCCCAATCTCCTTCTCCCAATACATCTGGGCCGCCATATTCCACAGGACGTTCATCCAGAACGCAACCATCGTGCCGCCCAGGATGACGAAGCCGGCAAACTCGGGGGGAGCCCCGAGGGCCGTGTAGACATAGACGTAGGCCGCGACGCTGAGGAGCGGCAGGAGTGTGTTGAAGAAAACCCAGCTCAGTTCCCTGTGCGTCCCGATGATCCGGGGGTAGGCCCGTCCGATGAAGGCGCGGAAGTTGAGGACGAGGGGGTTGCTTACCCGCGCGTCCTCCCGGTTCAGTCCAGCCCCCTCCCGACCAGGGTGATGAAGACTTCCTCGAGGGTCGGGTCGATCTTCTGCATGGACTGGACCTTGCTCCCCTGCTTCAGGACCTCTGACATGATGTCCGCGATGGGCACATCGTCCTCCAGGATGAAAGTCAGGGACGTGCTGTTGGTCTGCGCCTTCTCCTTGACCACGTAGTTCTGGACCCCCTCGATGAGGTCGAAAGCCTTCGGATTCTTCAACCGATCCGTCTCCAGTTTCACCGTGACCTCCTGCTTCACCATGCCTTTGAGTCGCTCCGGCGTGT
>JAZFPV010000202.1:0-2537 GCA_036444795.1 Thermoplasmata archaeon | reverse complement strand
GATACCACATCATACTGAGCATAGTTGGCCTCCCTCCTTCTGCATTGCGTTATGGGTGCGTTGGTTTTACTTGTCCGGTTGACTCCTTCTTTCCTCTTCCCCCAATGAAATCCCCCCTTCCACGTTTATCCCCGGCAAGAGCGGCCAACCCAGATGCACGGTCCCACCAGGGGACTAAAACAACGCGCCGAAGGAGCGGGCGCCGCGGTCACTTACTCCCTCATTCGAGGAACATCGTGATCTCACCCCGCTTTTGCGCGTTCATGCGGTAGCGGGCCAGTCTCGTTCTCTCCCGCCGCTCTTGGATCAGGTCACGGGCCATGAGAAGCTCCAACGACCCAGCCACTTCATCGACCGTCCGTTCGATCCGGCCGCGTTCCAACCACCATCGGGCGATTCCTTCAAGCGTATCCTCGGCTCTGGGGTGGTCGACTAAGTACCGGAGTATCTCCCTGGCGGTCTCCTGGGTCTTTCGACCATCCATTCGCTGTGCCACTGGCGCCTCCCACCAGAATGTGGTTGAACCCACCGATGATCGCACTCCCTATAAAAGAGTGCACGCCTGGTGCCAAGCGATCTGCATGAGGAAAAGCTATTGATTTCAGAGGACGAGGAAGGAGAGGACGTGTCTTCTGGGAGGAGGAGATGGGGTCGCCGCGCCCCACGTCTAAGGTTGGAGGTTGCGAGGTAGCTTGCTGATTCCTTTCGGCCCGCTTACGTGGGGCCGCATACCCCCGTGGGTGGGGGCAATCCCCCCCACCCGGGCACCCACAACATCGCCATCGAGGAAGAAAGGGCGATCATTAACGATTGGAACGAAGCGCAGGCCGGGATCTCACTGCTGTCGCAGGGGAGTCCGGAGGGCCTTCGATCTCAAGCCCGGCAGTGAGATGAATCATTGAGAGCTTTGAGACGCTCAACGGTCCCTGAAAAGTAGAGATGCTGTAAGCCCGTGAAGCGGCTCGGAAGATAAAATGAGCTGACGCCGACGCAGCTGAACTTCAACACTCCAAAAATTGCGGTCTGTGAGAGTCGAAGAGAGGATCGAGTCGAGCGTGCGGTCTACCTCGCAGCTGTCCACATCGAAGCGTCTAGGCGGTGCTTTTGGATCAGCCGGCGGAATGTGCGGCGGTCTTGGTGTGCCGCCTGGGCTGCCCGTGTGATGTTGCCTCCGTGAGTTTGGAGGAGCTCGGCCAGGTAGCTCCGCTCGAACGCAACGATGGCTTGGGTCTTGGCGGCCCGGAAGGAGTCGGCGGAGGGGACCTCGACTAGTCGGGCCAGCCACGGGAGGTCCTCGGCCCGGATCACCTTCGACGGGTTCAACAGGACTAGCTGCTGCACCATATTTTCTAATTCGCGCACGTTACCCGGCCACTCGTACTCGCGCATGGTCTCGAGCGCCTCTCGCGAGAATCGCTTCCGGTCGCCGGTCGGCGTGTACCGTTCTAGGAAGTATTCCGCCAGCAACGCGATGTCGCCGATCCGCTCCCGCAACGGCGGGAGGCGGAGCTTCACGACGTGGAGGCGATAGAAGAGGTCCTCCCGGAACTTCCCCTCGCGGACCTTCTCCTTGAGGTCGGTGTTGGTGGCCACCACCAGGCGGACGTTGGCCTTGATACTGCGAGAAACGCCGAGTGGTCGGTAGCTACGGTCGTCGAGAAAACGCAGGATTTTGGCCTGGGCCGCGGGAGCCAGGGCGTTGATCTCGTCCAGGAACAGGGTTCCTCCCTCCGCCTCCGCGACGAGACCCTGCTGGTGAGACCGGGCGTCGGTGTAGGCCCCTCGATGGTGGCCAAAGAACTCGTTCTCGAACAGTTCGGCCGGAATGGCGGCGCAGTTGACGGGCACGAAGGGCTTGGCGGCCCGACCGCTGAGGTAGTGTATCGCCTCCGCGGTGAGTTCCTTACCGGTGCCGGTATCGCCGGTCACGAGGACGGTGACGTCGGCCTTGGCCACCTGCAGAATCTGCTGCTTGACCTCCAAGAAAGCTAGGTCCACCCCGCGCAGCCGTTCGAGGCCCATGGCCTCCTGGAGACGATCCCGGACTCGTGCGGTCTCCTCCTTTAGGTTGCGCGGGAGGAGACGGTGGACCCTCGCCAGCAGCTCGGGCCCACGGATCGGACCGACGAGGAAGTCCGTAATATCGGGGGGCAATCGTTCGAGGACGTACGAGAGGTGCTTCTTGTTGAGCACCGGCAGCAACGGCGTCCCCCGCACCGAGGCGCGGAGGTCCGTCAAGAAAGTGCCAGGGTCGTCGCGCGGGGTCAGAATCGGGATGACGAGGTCCGCCGATGCGTCAACCGTCCGCCCTACAGAGACCTCGTAGCCGCCGACCGCCAACAAGACGTTTCGTACGTGGGATTCCGCCTCGGAACCTTTCGCAGCCAGGATGAGAATCTGGAGGGGTGGGGCGGGAGCATACAACTCCCCGGTGCCGGTCTGATCGGCGGCGGGTACACGCTTTTGGAGGCCTGAAGCACCAGCCATATCTCTCCTCCAACCTTCACGCTGGTGACCTCGTGACGGAGAGTCTCCGG